>NZ_DATNPA010000429.1:0-3135 GCF_036703385.1 Allocoleopsis sp.
AACTCCCCATAATGGCATCCTCAACCCCACTATGGGCAACGTGATACATTTTGCCGTGCAGTAAGTTGGACTGCTTGACTGACCGAATCTGCACTTTATCTGCAATCCAGTCGGCACATTCTTTCGCCACTCGCCTTTGTACCAACCGATTTTGTAGCTGTAGACCGTCATCTTCAATCTTGAAGGTCTTCTTTTCAGTCTTATCGGGGTCAAGGGACTTAATGAAGCGAGGTTCTCCGAAAAGAAACTTCAAATTTTTGATGCTTATAAGGTGTTCTTTTAAGGCATCAAATGCATAGATTGTAAAGTAAGCAGAGACAATAGAGAGCGTTGAGTCTTCCTTGATTTTAGTTCTCAAAAAATCGCCAACGCTTCCTCGACGATGGTTGTCCCTAATTCCAGATATTGGAGGACAATGGGGATTGTACGGCATATGAGGTGTACCTATGGCTGGTTGGGGAAGTGTTCATCTAATTTCCTATAGAACTAATCGGTGAAATACCGCTTTAGAAATTCTGGGCATTCGCACCCATCCCATTCACCTTCAGTTCAGCTTTAGCTGTAAGTGAATTTCTAGATAGGTAAAGAAAGATATAAAATTAAATCATTTGATAGTTTTATGAGAACGTATCCCCCAGTGAAAAAGTCAAACTTTCTCCTTACGTCAAAATTTAATGAGATTTGGTTGCGCCCGTAAATTGGCTGGTGTCAACTCCAACAATTTCTCTATAGGGATTATTAATTAATATAGTTTCTACTTAATTTCATTAGGCTTCAGCTCGTATATAATAGAGGCTCCTTTAATAAAAAAAATTGGTCGTTTAAACAGCATTAAAAGCCGTCATACATTTATTTATACAAGACTGCTGTCTGTAGTTCCTAATTAAAGCCATGTTAAATCAAATCCTTCCTTAACTAATACGATAACTATTTTTGCGAGGGAAGAGGTGGCGTTTGAGCAATCGTTTGTAAAGAGATTGTTAAGGATACTCTAGTTATTGCACCACAAGGATTGCAGCAGCTAGGCTGACGGCTCTCCGTCAAATCGTCTAATCCTTGTCTAGTCTTAGATTGAAAGCACTTTATAGTTTCTTTACAAATATTCACTAAGTTAAACTCCATAAAAATTCTTCCGAGTAAGCTTTTTCTAGAAAAGTTTTTTTTAGAAGAAAACTTGAGTGATATCTATCTACTTTGGATGTGATTTTGCTCATCCTTTAAAATTATTTTTTTGATATATTTACTAAATCTTTGTCTCAAAATCAAAAGAGTTTTTACTGAAATTGGAAAACAAGATGGCTTTATATTCTGTAAATCTACGGATTGACATTTGTGACTGAATATGTAGTGGATGTGTTGGTGATTCAGGCAATGAACGGGGTGAGGCTGGGAGTGATTGAGCAAGTTGCGCTCTTTTTCTGCTGCGGCTGGAGGTTCCTCACTCTCGAAGACACGGTAGCGATCGCATGATAGGTATCGCCCTTTGGAGCGATTCGCAAGAATCCTGCCTTGCTCAAACGGCAAAGCCTAGAGAGCGAATTAGCTAGGAGCAGACATCTAGCGGCGCTAAAGCGAATGTGAGCTGCTTCCTGCTGGCGGTATGCACATCTGACGATCCAGTGCCTCCGGGTGGGCTTGGTGTTGGACGAGTTAAACGTCTGTTTCTTTCTTAACGAAAGCGTGATGCTTATTAATTTTCGTACAGAGTTTTTGTCTACCTGTCACTCTCGATGCAAACCTTCTGGCTTTCTACAATAAGTTAAGTAGCCTCAACAGAAGTGAACCAGTGGTCAAACACATTAGACAAAGATTCTTGACCGCAATCGCCCTCGCTGTTGTCGTCCTTTCATTCCTTTCATTAAGCTTGCTTTTGACAGGTAATAGCTGGGCGATCGCTTCGAGTGATGGGGAGATTGCTCCTGTCATTGAGAAAGTTGAGGACAAGCAGGCAGCAGAACAAGCCCAAACCATCCAAGCACTACAGAAAATAAGTCAGCCAGCACTGTCTACTCGGAGCGAAGCCTCAAAAAAAGACGATAAAGAAGACCTAGCACGTATCCGTCAGTTTCTTGATGGTCTTGTAAGTAAAGTCGATATTGAAAAAATAGCCCAAAGAGTATTTCAACCGATTATTCAAAATAAATGGGCACGGGGAATACTGGGAGCTTTGGTTTACGTTGTTTTACTCCTAGCACTCTTCTGGCTAAAACCACTGTGGTTGTTGCAAATCAACGAATGGGTGAATCGAAACTCTCCCTTTACTACAGTTAATCAAAAGATTGGAGACACTACTGTTATGGGCATAGTGTTTCGCACCGTGATTAGTTCCCTGCTTTTGAGTTATCGTCCTAGAGTCCTGGATGCGTGGGTTGAGAAAAACATCGCTAAGGCTAAAGAGGGATTTGAGAAGATACCCACAGTAGATAAGCGTAAGATTCACATTTCTTCTGTCCCTGTTAATCTCAACGATAAATTAGTTCAATCCCTTACAGCGAAGGATTTGCAGCCAACATTTGAGAGAAATCCAGCACGGCTGCTTATCTGGGGAGAAGGAGGTGCAGGCAAAACGAGTTTAGGTTGTCAGATTGGCAAGTGGGCAATGGCAGAAGATAAGGCAGAACGCCTTTGTAAACACCGGATGCTGCCAGTGCTGATTGAGGAAGAATTAGGAGGCGAACAGCGTTTCATGGAAGCCATTCGCCAGCAACTCAAAATCTTGCTTGACAAGTCGGAGCCTATTTCTGTAGAACTACTGGAACAACTCCTCAAACACCAACGAATTCTGGTGATTGTGGATCATTTATCTGAAATGAGTGAAGCCACCCGCCAAGCAATCCCCTTCAAAGCACCGGAGTTCCCGGTTAAGGCTTTGGTTGTTACGTCTCGGCTGGAAGAAAAGCTAGATGGTGGAAACAAAACTACTATCAAACCTCTCCGTGTTGAGGGAAATCGCCTCTCGTCATTCATGGATGCTTACCTGACGCAGCAAGGCAAGCGGGAACTATTCGACGATCCAGAGTATTTCGATGCCTGCCGCAAGCTTTCGCTAATGGTGGGTGAGAGAGATATCACTGTCTTGCTAGCCAAACTGTATGCAGATCAGCTAATCGCCACAAAGGAAGGTTCGGAAGCTGA
>NZ_DATNPA010000430.1:0-5050 GCF_036703385.1 Allocoleopsis sp.
CCGTTTTCCACTTGGCGATATTTCCAGGTAAGGTTAGATTCTGCGATCGCTTGTTCCCAAGCCCCAAACGCCCGATCTAAATTATCAAACCACGAATCCATCCCTGCGCCCAATTCCCAAGCCCGACGCAGTACGGCAGACAATCGCCTATCACCCCGCCCAACAAAGTCTTCCATTGCCGAAATTCGGACATCGGTGAAATTTACCTTCACACCCTTAATCCAGCGAAATTCCTGACGCAGCAACGCCTGCTTGCGCCCAAACTCCGCTGTTGAAACCGAATGCCACTGAAATGGGGTATGAGGCTTCGGCGTGAAGTTAGAAATGGTGATATTAAAATTTAGAGGTCTTCTTCGCTGTGCCTGACATTTCTGCTGCAACCAGCGTACTGTCTCCGCAATCCCGACGACATCCGCATCCGTCTCTCCCGGTAAGCCAATCATGAAGTAGAGCTTAATCTTATTCCAACCCTGCTCAAAGGCTGTCTTCACCCCCCGGAGCAGTTCTTCATTGGTTAATCCCTTATTCACAATATCCCGCATTCGTTGCGTTCCGGCTTCCGGGGCAAAGGTTAAGCCTCCCTGCCGAGTACCACCGAGGATATTGGCAATATTCTCATCAAATCGGTCTACCCGCTGACTGGGCAGAGAAAGGGAAATATTTTCATCCTTGAGGCGATTTTTGATTTCCATGCCGACGGCTGGCAGTGCCAGATAGTCGGAACAACTCAGGGATAATAGGGAAAACTCGTGATATCCGGTTGCCCTCATTCCCTTCTCAATTGCCTCTACCACTTGTTCCGGTTCCACATCCCGCGCCGGACGAGTTAGCATTCCGGGTTGACAAAAGCGACAACCACGAGTACAACCTCGGCGAATTTCAATGGTAAGGCGATCATGTACTGTTTCGACGTAGGGAACCAGCCCAATCGAGTAAGCGGGCATGGGTGTGGCGACTCGTCGTAGAATCCGCTTGGGCACATCCGGACGGTTGGGATGGACGGAACCATCCTCTGCCATATCGTAGAACTGCGGTACGTACACACCCGGAATCTGGGCTAAATCCAGTAGTAACGCTTCTCGACTTAACCCGGCGGTTTTGCCTTCCTCCAACACTAAGCCAATTTCGGGCAGTAGTTCTTCTCCATCTCCCAAGGCGATAAAGTCAAAAAAGTCTGCGTAGGGTTCGGGGTTGGAGGTTGCTGTCTGTCCACCGGCAAAAATCAGGGGGATATCTCTGATATCACTCGCGGCACGTTCTTGCCAGGTTAGGGGAATGTCTGCCAAACTCAACATCTCTAGGATGTTGGTTGCCCCTAGTTCATAGCTGAGACTAAAACCTAAAATATCGAAATCTTTGAGCGATCGCCGATTTTCTACAGCAAACAGAGGCGTCTTTGTTTCTCGCAGTTTCGCCGCTAAGTCGGGCGCGGGTAAGTAGGCGCGATCGCACAGTTGCCGGGGCTGGGCATTCAAAATATTGTAGAGAATAATATGCCCTAAATTAGAAGCGCCAACTTCGTAAATTTCCGGGTAGGTTAACACCCACCGCACTTGTGCCGTATCCCAAGGCTTATGTACCGCTCCCAATTCGTTACCCAGGTAACGCGCTGGCCCCATTATCTGTTTGGTGAGTAGTTCCTCGACGGTGAACGCCATTGCAACCTTCTTTGCTGCTTCGTTGACAGCTAACCCTTAGCAATCATTCATTGTAGAAGGTATTCATCAGACTGGCTGTGGCGGTGCGTTTAATTCCCTCTGCTTTGGGGGGAGCGATTGCCGATTGTCGGAGTGCAACGTTCTGCGTCCTTCCGGTACTGAGTTCAAAAACCTCTACCGTAAGACACATAATTAGGAAATACGCTCACTGCGGAAGTCGTCAGATGTTCAGGAAACGTATCTCTACTAAGATTCTCACTTCGTTCCTCGCCTGTGTCCTAGTTGTTGCCTGTAGTCAGAACAATAAACCAGCCGCAACCACGAACACGAGTCCAACCACTACATCCAGCAATATAGCCATCAGTTCATCCATTCCCATTGGCATTGCCGTCGCCCAAACCAGTAACGTGGCCTTGCTGGGTCAAGAACAGGTTGCGGGCGCAAAAATTGCTGAGAAATTTTTTAATGACAAGGGTGGTGTCAATGGCACACCGATTAAGCTAGTCTTCCAAGATACCGCAGGCGATGAACAGGGGGCAATTAATGCCTTTAATACCTTGATTACTCAAGATAAAGTGGTCGGAATTGTCGGGCCTACGCTGTCCCAGCAAGCCTTTGCCGCCGATCCAATTGCTGAGCGTTCTAAAGTCCCGGTTGTGGCACCATCGAACACAGCAAAAGGCGTTCCTCAGATTGGAAAATATATTTCTCGTGTGTCAGCCCCTGTAGCCGTTGTTGCACCAAATGCCGTAAAACAAGCCCTCAAAATTAATCCGAACATTAAGAAAGTTGCTGTGTTTTACGCTCAGAATGATGCCTTTAGCAAATCAGAAACAGAAACATTCCAACAAACAGTTAAAGACCAAAAACTAGAGTTGGTAACGGTACAAAAATTTCAAACTACTGACACCGATTTTCAAACGCAAGCCACTAGTGCCATTAACCTCAAACCTGACCTAGTAATTATCTCTGGTTTAGCAGCAGATGGCGGAAACCTGGTTAAACAACTGCATCAACTGGGATACAAAGGGTTAATTATTGGCGGAAATGGTCTAAACACGTCAAAAATTTTTCCGGTGTGTCAGGCACAATGCAATGATCTTTTAATTGCTCAAGCCTATAGTCCGGAATTAGTCAGTGAACTTAATAAGGAATTTCGGGAAGCTTACCAAGCTCAAAACCAGGAAGAACCGCAACCGCCGCAGTTTAGTGCTCAAGCATTCACTGGGGTACAGGTATTTGTGGAAGCGCTGAAAAAGTTGGATAGTAATACCAAAATCAAGACGTTGCCCTTAGAGCAGTTACGGACACAGCTCAATGAGCAAATTTTAAATGGCGAATACGACACACCGCTCGGTAAAATTGCTTTCGACCCTGATGGTGAAATTAAACAAGGTCAGTTTTATGTAGCTCAAATTAAAATGAATCCTGATGGAAAAAAAGGTAAGTTTACCTTATTAAAATGAACAATAGTTTCGCTTCTATTGCTGCCACATTAGTGACATTCAGCTTAGGATTGACAGCCTGCAATCTTTCTAGATCGCAGTTAGATAATCCTCCAGATTTTCTTAATAAGAATTCTCCCGCAGTTACCTCTAGTTCAGGTACCTATATTCCCCTGGGAGCCGCATTTTCGCAAACTAGCAACTATGCTCTGCTTGCTCAGGAATCTGTCATTGGTGCCCAAATTGCCGAGAAATATTTTAATGATAAAGGTGGCATCAACGGCATTCCTATTAAACTGGTATTCCAAGACACTGGGGGAGATGAAGCTGGTGCCATCAATGCCTTCCAAACCTTGATTAATCAAGACAAAGTAGTGGGTATTGTTGGACCTTCTGCTTCACAGCAGGCTTTTAGTGCTGACCCCATTGCCGAACGAGCAAAAGTTCCCGTCATTGGCGCATCGAATACGGCTCCAAAAATTCCTGAGATTGGTGAGTATATTGCTCGTGTCTCTGCGCCTGTCTCATTAGTTGCTCCCAATGCCATTAAGGCGGCACTCAAACTGAACCCTCAGCTCAAAAAAGTTGCTGTATTTTATGCACAGAATGATGCCTTTACAACATCGGAGACCCAAATTTTTCAGCAATCGATAAAACAGCAAGGTCTGAATATCGTAACTATCCAAAAGTTTCAAACCACTGACACAGATTTCCAAGCCCAAGCTGGGAATGCGATTAATCTTCAACCTGAGTTAATCGTGATTTCCGGACTAGCAGCTGATGGAGGTAACTTAGTTCGGCAACTGCGAGAACTCGGTTATAAAGGTTTGATTATTGGCGGCAATGGTCTCAATACTTCTAATATCTTCTCAGTGTGTAAGAAACTCTGCGATGGAATTATCATTGCTCAAGCTTATAGCCCTGAAGCTCCCGGCGCAATTAATGCTGCTTTCCGTGAGGCTTATGTGCAGCAAAAAAAGAAGGAACCGCCCCAGTTTAGTGCTCAAGCCTTTACGGCTGTGCAGGTATTTGTGGAAGCGCTGAAAGCGTTGGATAGCAAAACCAAAATTAACCACTTGTCTTTAAATCAATTACGCACACAATTGAATCAGCAAATTCTCGCTGGAAAATACAATACTCCATTGGGTGAGATTGCCTTTACTCCTAAAGGTGAAGTAGTACAGAGTCAGTTTTATATTGCTCAAATCAAGATGAATGCTGATGGGGAAAATGGTCAATTTAGCTTTCTGAAATAAGTTAGGGAGGTCAGGATACCCGGTAAGACACGACATAATAGGGCTAGCGAGATATATAGCCGTTTTCTTTAATTTGTGAACAATAACTAACTACAGAGGCCCAGAGAACACAGAGGAGGAGAAGAGAGAATTTTACAAGCACTGCACGGATTTTTCTAGAACAATTCTCTATCCCTCTAGTGCTTTAGTCTGAAAATTAGGTTAGTTGAAGCCTTGTCGGATTAACTAAGCTCGAATATCAAATGGAATTTACTCTGTTTTTTCAACAATTTCTCAATGGTTTATCGATCGGTAGTGTTTACGCCATTTTTGCTTTAGGCTACACGCTGGTTTTCTCAATTCTCGGCATCATCAATTTTGCTCACGGTGCGATTTTTACGTTAGGGGCTTACTTCACCTATAGCCTAGCTGGAGGAGCCTTTGGCTTTAACGGAGTACTGGCTAATGCCTCTTTACCCGTACAACTCCCCTTTATTCTGGCCTTATTTGTCGGTAGCCTTTTTGCGGGTCTGTCTGGAGTTTTAGTAGAACGCTTGGCATTTAAACCTTTACGCGCTAGAGGATCTGACCCACTCTTAACATTAGTTTCTAGTCTGGGTGCAGCCGTTGTCATTGTAAATTTGATTCAATATTTAGTAGGTGCAGAAATCTATACATTTCCAGCTGATGCCTACGGCAATATACCCGCCGC
>NZ_DATNPA010000431.1:0-8032 GCF_036703385.1 Allocoleopsis sp.
CGAATTAAAGGCTCAACAGCGGGAGGATAGGTCACTTGCCCCAAGGCTGCCGCTGCCTCTGTACGAATGAGTGGTTCCGGGTCAGCCAGAGATGAAACCAGGAGGTTGCAAGATTTTTCATCGGACTGCTCTTGTGCCACATGACCGAGTGCCCCAATGACCGCACAGCGTACATCCAGGGAAGCCGCATTCAACGCTTTGTAGAGATAATCAGCGGCTTCAGAGCCGATAAATGCGAGTGCCCATGCGGCATGACCTTTGATATCTTCAGGCTGCTCCGTTGAGGCCAGGATATCCAACAGAGCCGGGACAGCCGCCTCTCCTGTTCTTGCCAGTGCTCCAGCAGACGAACCTTTGACCACCGTATCTGGATCATTGAGGAAAGCATGGAGCAAGGTTGGCACGGCTGCTGGGTCAGCGATAATCGTGAGCGTCTTCGCCGCTGCTCGTCGCGTGACTACATCCGGATGATGTGCCAGAGCTTCTAGCAAAAAAGGGGTCGCGGATTCACCAATTTCCCCTAGAGTTTCTGCAAACTGCAAGCGAACTAGTCCCCGTGAGTCTCCCAACCCTTCTACTAATTGCCTCAAGACTTGTTGGTCGGTCGGGTCGAAAGTGCCCAGTGTAATCTCTTCATTGACCCTTTGTATCAGGGCATCATTTTCAGCTTGGACTCGCAGCGCTGGGTCATCCACGGCTGAAGGTTCAAAATTGAGGGGGTAACTCATCACAAATTCTCTATCGCTGTTCGTGTTCTCAGGATTTAGTTACCATTGGTTTTAGCGACTTGCCGTTCGCGGAGTGCCTGAAGCGTCGAATCAATTTGAGCCAGGTTAGGCTCCAGATGAGCCAAAGCTTGCGCCTTCATGATTTTAGCTCGCTGTGCCATGGACAGGGTATCGTTCACTAAGCGTTCCCGATATTTTTCCAACTCAGCGATGATTTCGGTCAGTTCTTGAGGGGTTGCTTGATCGAATGAAGTGAGTTCTGGAATATCAGCCATATCCGTTGTGTTTCCTAAAGGTAAATTACTTAAAGAGCGTATGATTGATTTTCTCAGATTCCGTAAATATTACAAACCTAAGTAGAATGTCACTGACTTAAGCAAAAAGTAGTCGTTCTTTGAGAAAAACCCAGATTGGGGGGTCTCCCCCCAAACCCCCCACTGGGGGACGGAGTGCCTCCCCCAGACCCCCTGCACAAGGGTTGGTTGGTGAGCGAGGAAAGTTCTTAAGTCAGTGACATTCAACCTAAGTAATAGTCATGTTTTTGGTCTTTGAGACAAAAATTGCCCCTTTAGGGCAAACCAGCACCATCCAAGGAGCGCTACTCTGTCGCTGCCATTGCCAGTTTTCGCTCTAGGTCAAACAAGAAGCCGTGGATATACTCCTCCGTCCATTGTGAACCATAAAACCGAGTAAACATTCCCCGTGCCGGATCTTTTTCAGCCCGGTAGCGGAGATAACGGAGTTGAGCTTGTTCAATCGCCCTCAGTGAAGAGGAGTTCGTTACGGGTTCTGCTTGATCCACAAAATTCAGGTATGCCTGAAGATAAGCTTGAAACGCCGCAAAGACGTGGGTTTCCACCACCTCAGTTTGCTGGGGTCGAGTCCACAAAAACGCCGGGGAAAAGAAAGGACGAGCTTCTTCCGGAAAGTCGCCCCCCCAAGGTAGGTGTTGCTGATAAGTCTCAAAGATAGGCAGGATGGGCTGAGTATACTTGGCTTGATAACTCGGATCGTCCCGAAACAGGGGTTGCATATCCAGAGCAATGAGATGCCCTCCCGGTAGCGTAACCAAATCCGCACCAAAAAAGGGTAAGTCGTAGTTCAAATGCGGAAAAATGACGAAGTTTAAAACCTGGAGAGAGTTTCCCCCCTGCACATGCGCGGCTCGAATTTGCCGGAGTTTGGTAGCCTGATAACCATAACTGGTTGTTAAGACTTCGTCTTGATGTTTGCCCTTGCCCACGATCGCCGACTTTGCCTCAAACCCCTCTGGAATGGGGTAAGGTTGCAAGTCTAAGCGTTCTTGTAACAGAGCGATCGCATAATCTAAAAAAGGCTGATAAAGAGTCATAGTCCATCTCAATCATTTTTTGGCTGCCGTAGCCGCTAATGGCACGGCATCCTCAAACAAAAATTCATACAAAAACTTTTCCGCCCATTCATGTCCAAAGTAGCTACTGAACAGCCCCGATGCTGGGTCTCGGTCGGCACTATATTGATCGTAGTTCTTTTGGGCTTTAACAATCCGCCGAATATCTTCCGCCTCAGTCAGAGGTTTGGCGTCCTCTAGCATCTGCCAGTACAGATTCAAATAATCTTTGAATGCCTCGAAAACTCGTGTTTTCACCGTTTCCGTATCCGTTTTGGCAAACAATAAATATTTTGAGAAGTACTGATTGGCATCATAAAACTTCATTTCCAGACCCTGCGCCAGATCAGGATACTGATCATGCAATGTCTTCAGGGGATAAATATACTTCCTTAGGTACGCTTCGTCTTGAAATAACGGCTGAAAGTCCATGACAATCAGGTTTTTGACTTGCCCAAATGAGAGAAAGTCAATCCCCAACAAAGGCAACTCGTAGTGGTGACTGGGATAAACCACACTATTGAGTATCTGGGCACTAGCACCCGCGTCTATATAGGTGTAGCGAATTTTCCGAAACTCCGGGCATTGATAGCACCAACTCTGGATGACGGCGGGGTTTCTCCCTCGTTCGCTCACCTGCGACTCTAACCCCGCAGGAATCGGGCGACTTTGCAAATCAAACCGTTGAAACAGCGATTGTTCCAGATGCTCAAGGAAGGATTTATACATAGATTCACCGTCTCATTTGCCTTGATCCCTGAGAATACGGGGTTCCTAGACAAGGCGTCTCAAATGAGTGAAACAAAGTAAAGATCCTTAACGTAATCTCATCTAGTCATGAGGATGCTCTAGACAAATTGTGCTGGATCATTGCAGCTAAGTCTGCTTCAGACACACAGCGCCGTTCCGAGCAATAGGTCATTAAATACACCCCATTCATCATTCGCACGGTGCTGACGCGGACTCGAAAATCATCGGTAATGAACCAGCAACGTTCCTGTCCCTGGTTACTCTCATAATCAGTATCGATCGTCAGAATCCCATCTTTGCCAAACCAGTAGCGGCTAACCACTGGAATCTTTTCCACATAGCCTTGATTGCGGAGCAGTTTACCGGATCGCCCCGTCTCATCATCCGGCACATCAATCAACACAGCTGCCTGATCTGGATTGGGTTCCTGGTTATCCTGGTGTGCCTGCCACATAAAGCTGGCTCCCCCTGCGGCGATCGCCGGATCGATGCCTTGCAGCTCACAGATGGTTAGAATCCTGGGGTCATCCGGTTTAAGCACCTGCACATGGAGTTTGGATTCTCCTGATTCATCCGTCACCGTGTCAAAATGATGCACTGTGCGCTGAGTAAACCAGACTCCTTCGCTTTTATGAAAAAAGTCCATCATTGTTATGGGTTGCACAAACACCATCGGTTCTCCTTCACAAAACAGAGGCATCACAAAACTTTCCTAATGATTGTAAATGGGGCGCGGTACAATACCGTTGAATAACAATGTCAGAATTCCAATCCATGACAGGCAGAGAGATTCAGAAGACCCCTCAAGATGTTTTGGCGCTTCTCAACGCCGGGATGGCTCTGATCCAGGAAGATTTGTACCAATTCAACCTCAGAGGATTTGACCTGCAAAAGGCTAACTTGTGTCGGGCTACGCTAATTCGCGCTGACCTGAGCCAAACCAACCTGAGCCAAGCCGATCTGCGGGGAGCCGATCTGCGGGGGGCGAATCTTAGCCATGCGGTGCTTCGACAAGCCAACTTAGAGGGAGCCTGTTTATATCGAGTGGATCTGAGTGGAACAGATCTAAGTGGAGCGAATTTAACGGATACGAAGCTGCAAGGAGCGCGGTATGATAGCCAAACCTGTTTTCCGGAAGGCTTGGCTTACAAGTCCTCCGGAGCAATCGGGCCAGGAGCGCATCTCAACGGTGCGCCGTTGAATACGGCTAATCTACGGTACGCCGATTTACAAGGAGCCAATCTTTTAGGTGCATATTTGGGAGGGGCTGACCTGACTGGGGCAAACTTGAGAGGAGCACGCTTAGTACAGGCCGACATGCGACGCTCGATTTTAACCGGCGCTTTTTTACGTCATGCCCGCTTGAATGGGGCGAATTTAGCTGGAGTAGACTTGCGGGCAGCGGATCTGACAGATGCAGAATTTGAACGACTTGAAAGTATTGCCGGAGCAGACTTCACCCTAGTTCAGGGGCTGAATGAAGATATGCGATCGCGCCTGCTCAGTCAACCTGCACCAGAATTAGAAACCAGACATCCACTAACACTGAAGACAACATTAGAAAGCCTGAATCACTCCTCTTAGGTGCGTGTCTTCAGATATTATCCAATCTTCTGCCCTATCGTAGGGTTGTAACAAGGATGTCTGGATGGCTCAAATGTCAGCAGATGATTTTCTGTCCATTTCTTAAGACTTAATGGCTATCCAATCCTTTTTGAGCAAGGCTAAAAAGGTAGCAATTCCTTTAGAAAAGCCTTCAGGATCAGGCAGAACATACTGTGGAAATTCTTCGTAGGGACGCCACGGCTGTGATGGATCATGCCGTAGGTGCAAGACTCGATCATTTCCCTCCAGTTTCCAGAGCATTTGACCGCCGCTCAGTATCTCCGCCATAACTTTCTCCTATTGTGTATACAAACATCAGGAGCAAGGGTTTGCTTCTCCCTATTGTGCTCCGCTAAACATTAAGTAATGTAAATTTTGGAACATTTATGCTGGACATTTTTGCCCAATTGCTATACTCCATAGATACACTATAGGCTGCCCTTAATCCGGAAGACCTCACCCGGAGGGGTACTTTTTTCGGAATCTTACAGATAGAGTTAAGTCTGAAATTTATTCCAGTTAACTTTCAATAAATCTTCCATCGCCGCCCCAACAACTCGGTGGTCGGTATCCTTCCTCAATTGAGACAAGGCATCCCTGGCTTCCGGTGAATCAAAGCGCTTCAGGGCATGGGCAACCCGTACCCGGATATATTCAGCCCTGGAATTTGTGAGGGTTAGGAGTTTGGACAGAGCCGCCTCAGACTGACGAGAACCCGCTAACGCACCCAGAGCATCAATAGATGCTTCTTGCACGGCGGCATCATCTCCCATCAGCCCCTGATCGCACACCTCTAGGACTTCTTCTGAGCAATTCATTTCTACTAGAGCCGCCAGGATGCTACGGCGTACCAGCCAGTGATCATCTCTAAAAAATGTCTGTACCAAGTGCGAGGCGGAAACTCCCCCGAACAAAGACAGAGAATTCGCGGCTTCTGCACGCACATTAGGCGTGTTGTCAAACTTCATAATTTGAAGCAGGGAAGCAAAGGATTCAGACGTTTTTTGTCGCCCTAACTCCCTGGCAACAAACGTTCTTACCAGAAACTCTGGGTCTTGGATGTGTCTGATGAGTAAAGGAACAGCGACATCTGGAGGATAATCCTTGAGGGCAGAGATTGCCTTGAGTCGATACTGAAAATCTGAGTTTTGCAGATTGGTTTCGATTTGGTTGAGATCCATGAGCGTGAACCATAAACATGTTCTCCACTTTAGACCTGAAGGCAACCAAGAGGTGAATCAACAGATAAGCTGTTAGGTATCTAAACTGCCTATTCGATTGATTTACGGAGTTCTAAGTCTTTTACTATGACAAAGCCGCAACTGAGTGAAAAAGTTCGAGAACTAATTCAAAAAGCCAGAATTGTCAGTTTTGCTACCTGGGAAAGCACCCATCCGGCAGAGGCAATCCAGTGTTTCCAGGCTGCTGACGATGCAGGTCGTTATTTGACCGATGAGGATTTGCAGCACATTCAGGCGATTGCACCGAATCCATCAGAGTTAATTCCTGCCGCTAGACAACTGCGCGATCAGGTCAATGACATTGTCAATGAAGCCAGAGTCAAGGTTCTGAACACCTTCCCCACCATTACCCAACCTGGGGGTGGACTTTACCCAGCAGAACGAGCAGATGCCTGCTGGCGTGACTTCTGGCACTTCCTGCGTTGCATTACCTATGGTATTGCCGGACAGCACACCGACTACACCAGTGCCGATGGGTTACACTACATGCAACTGCTCTATCAAGAATTGCAAGTACCATTAGATGCGATGGTGGTGGGTTTAGAGGGCATCAAAGCTGCCAGTTTAAAGGAGGTGGCACCAGAGCAGCAAGCCAACCTTGCGCCCTATTTCGATCATCTAATTGAGAAATTAAAGCAGTTTCACTAAGCGTTGCAGTAATGGGGAGATCTGCTTTTGCCACCTGCGGATTGGCATCTTTACTATCGATCAAGCTCCACGAACACAGAGAACGAAAAACTAGCGCAATTGCTTTTCCAATGTACAGTTCAATAGATAAAAGCCGCCCTTTCCACTATCAAGAAATCTACCCCTGTCCAGTCTGCCGCCTAAATCAACTCAAAGCGATGCCATTAATGGATGCAATGGCTTGTGAAGGCTGCCGCCACATTTTCATTGCAGATCTGGAACGACAACAGCTGAAGATGGCTGACCGAAATCCCCCCCTAACCTGGCACTGGAATGGTAAGACATGGAAGGGAGGACACTTAGAGGGAGTTGACTGGGGATGGACTTCCTGGCTGTTTGCCATCGGACTTGTTGCTCTTCCAACTAGCCTGATTGGCCTAGCTGCCTACACTTTCCCTCCAGAACCAGGTAGTACCTTGTCTTGGCTACCCGTGGCTTGGACTGGGTTAACTTTCTTGTCCCATCTGACGATTGTCCTATGGCTGGCGACAGAGTTTTATCAATTCCCTGTGAGGATTTACTTAAGAGCCAGACGACAGCAGCTTTTTGGTCGTTGATTCTTAATCCTCTGGCAAAAATAAATACTAATTCCGGATAAGTCAAGCACAGAGATAGACGTGTAACAGGCTTACCGTTTCTGCTAGGTAGTACGAAGAGAACTGTGTTCTAAATCTGTGTCTAGCTGAGGTTTATAAAGCCGTTAATCTGTGCATGATTAATGTAAAATCCGTCAGAATCTCAGCAATATTATTTTGAGTCAAAACGGGAACATGGACAAATATACCGTGTTTTTTGAACTCATTTTTTTGCAGATGATTTAACACAGAATAATACAGCCCTTCGCAAACAAATTTCCCCGCATCATGGCTAAGCGTCGTCTTCACTAAACCCTGTAAGAGTTTATCTAAGTCCACAGGCGTATTGAGCACCCTGCTTCCATTACGGGCATTGGATTCAACGCTTAATTGACGGCGAGATTCTGCCATGCCACAGCAGATAATAATATCCGGTTGCAGTTCGTTGATTTTTGCGATCGCAAGCTCACTCGCTTGGGAAATATCAACGGGTAGCTGCCTCAAGAACGTCAAAGTGTGTGGCAATGAGTCAAGTTTGACAACTTCTTCAAGTAAATCATCAGACGAATTGGATTTCTGATGAGGTAGCCAGGTTTGAAATGAGGTTAGCAGAATATGTGACATCAGAGAACTAAAACTATAGACATTTGACCAAAAAAGGGTTTCAAGTCTTTCCTGTTAAGGGGAATCATCAAAGAATTTTGCTGAATGTAGCTCCATCCTTTGAAGGTGGAGCCAATCTCAAATCCAAAATCCAAAATCTAAAATCGATTGATAGGCCGTTGAGTCCATAGGAGATAGACGACGGCAACATAAAATAGATATAGATTTAATCACACAAGTAAGGGGGCGCAGGTTCATGCCAATAATTGCTGTTATAGACTATGACATGGGAAACCTGCACTCGGCCTGTAAAGGCTTAGAGAAAGCCGGGGCAACCCCTCAAGTGACGGATTTACCAACAGACATTGAGCAGGCGGATGCTGTCGTTCTACCCGGAGTCGGCTCATTTGACCCAGCGGTGCAACATTTGCGATCGCGCGGACTAGAGGAACCGATAAAAGAGGCGATCGCGAG
>NZ_DATNPA010000432.1:0-10842 GCF_036703385.1 Allocoleopsis sp.
CCTTGCAGGAGAGGGGCAGGGGGAGAGGTTCTTCTAAATGCCTCCCCAATCCCAAAACAGCCATGCAACCGCTACGCCACCGCATCAACCCCCAAACTTTTGTCATCACCCTCCGGCAAATCGCCAAACACCTGAAAATCAGCCAAGAACACATCCTCAACTGGGAAAAATGGCATAACGTCCTCTGGGTGCATATCCAAGGATTAGGAGGTTACTTCATCAGTTACCGTAAACTCGAACAGTGGATTGCCGCTTGCCGTACCCTAATCCGCTTCTGCCCAAATCTGGAAGCCCTCGACGCCCTTTGGTCACTCATCCTGCAAGAAGCCGAACGCTATACAGAAGAAGCGATCGCACGACTCGAAGCAAGCTGGCAGCAACGACAAACGGATCTGTGCGATCGCCTCTGACACCGCCTAAAGAGCGATCGCCAACTTAAGCCAAGAGGGGAACTGTTCGAGAACTCAGCTAGCGAAAAATCTTAGAAATAACGCTGGACGAAGTTCCTGTTGTATAAGGAAAAGGCATACAAAAAGCTAACAATCCAGCGATCGCAAACAGTGCCAGTGTCGATGTGAGTGGAAATTTGAGAGGTTTCATGGTTCAGAGTTCAGGACAGTCCAGTAAACCTATCTCCACAAGCCATGAGCTTATGCAGTCGCGTGACGAGATTTAAGTGTCTTTTGTGGCCTCCAACTTAGCGTAATGGGAGACATGTAAGGATCGTCAACATTAAGTTATCCCGTCTTAATCTAGATTAAATGAAGCCCTTAATATATTTTGTCTAGATTTGATGAAGCCTTGCCAATCCTCAAGAAAATCTAGCTAAAAATACGTGATCATAGGTGGTTAGTTGTACCGAGTACAAGCCATCATAGGGGAGTATGGAAATTGCCGGGTCGATTAATGACCTTACTGGGTTATCAACGTTAGGAATTCCCACCCCCATGAAGAGTTAGCTGTACTGAGGGTCATCTGCCACCAGAATTCCATCTTAAGTTTTGCGCAGAATTAACGGTATGTCCTTATCTCCATCAAAGACCACTCTGCTAAAAGCCTGCAAACTCCTTGGATTACTAGCTTTTTTCAGTCTTTTGCCCGCTTCAGTACAAGCTCAATCCATCACGGCGGCACCAGATGGCACAGGTACAACTGTTACTTCCAATGGTAACCAGATTGATATTACGGGTGGCACCCCATCCGGAAGCAATCTATTTCATAGCTTCAGTCAGTTTGGTCTTCAGAGCAACGAAACTGCCAACTTTGTCTCGAATCCTAATATCCACAATATCTTAGGACGAGTAACGGGGGGCAATCCCTCGGTGATCAATGGGCTAATGCAGGTGACGGGCGGAAATTCTAATCTTTATTTGATTAATCCTGCCGGAATTATTTTTGGTGCTAACGCTCAGTTAAACGTTCCCGCCTCGTTCACAGCGACTACAGCTACAGGAATTGGTTTTGGCAATAATTGGTTCAATGCTACTGGGGCAAATAATTATGCGGCATTGGGGGGAGAACCTAGCCAATTTGTCTTCAATGTGAATCAACCGGGAAGCATTGTTAATACGGGGAATCTGGCGGTCAATGAAGGACAGAATCTCAGCTTGGTTGGTGGCAATGTCATTAACACAGGAACGCTGAGCGCACCGGGGGGGAATATTACCATTGCGGCGGTACCTGGGTCGAGTCGGGTGAAGATTTCCCAAGAGGGACATCTGTTGAGTTTGGAGATTGACCCGAACCAGGCTTCTAACGTTACAAGCAGTACTGCCCCATCTTTGCCGCAACTGATCACTGGCAGTGGTGTCAGTCAGGCAACAGGTGTAGCGGTAAATAATCAGGGGCAAGTTGTCCTGACAGCTTCCAACACGGTGGTTTCCAGTGAAGGAGCAACAGCGATCGCTTCTGGTACTCTCAACACCTCAGCACAGACTGGCGGTCAAGTCAATATCTTCGGGAACAAGGTCGGATTGATTGGTGCCAACATCGATGCTTCCGGAACGAATGGCGGTGGTAGGGTGTTGATTGGTGGCGATTACCAGGGTCAAGGTACGCTGCCCAAGGCTCAGTTTACCTTTGGGGATAGCAACACCACAATTAATGCCGATGCCACGAATAATGGCAATGGGGGTAAAGTCATTGTCTGGGCAGATAACAGCACTCGCTTCTATGGCAAGATTAGCGCTAGAGGCGGTGAACAAGGCGGTAATGGTGGGTTTGTCGAAACCTCTGGCACGATAGGGTTGGATGTTAATGGCGCTACCGTGAATGCAGGAGCGATTTACGGTCTAGCTGGTACTTGGTTATCTGACCCCAGCGACATCACAATCTCAACTGCACCAACAACGGGGGGTACATTACCAAACTTTGACCCCATCGGTGCTACGGGAAATATTAATATTAATGACCTTGCTCAAGCCCTTGCTAATGGGACTAATGTGACGATTTCCACAGCAGGCGGCACTGGTGGGAATGGTGACATTTTCCTGAATAATTCCATCAATGCCACAGCCACCAATAATGCGCTGTTGACCCTGACAGGACGATATCTCACGCCGTCGGCAGGTTCAATCATTAATATCACCAACGGCAATCTGGCGATTAACCTCAATGCCGTCAACCCAAGCGCAACTCCACCGGCAGGAACGATTCAGAATGCCATCAATGCAGTAGGTACCGTTACAGGAACGCCAACGATTAACTTAGGTGCAGGGAATTATGCGAATACTGGGACAATCACGATTAATAAATCGCTGAACTTGGTTGGTGCGGGAGCAGCTTCTACTACAGTGAGTGGTGGCAATGGCTTCCGTGTGTTTGATATCGGCGGTGGTGGTAATGTCACCCTCGATGGTTTGACAATTACAGGTGGCAATCTAGGTGGCTATGAATACGGTGGTGGTGTGCGATACACCGGCAGTGGCACGCTAAACGTCAACAACAGCACCATCACTGGCAACAGCGCATCCGCAGCAGGTGGAGGTATAGCTAACTTCCAGGGTACTGGTACGGTAAATATTAACAACAGCACCATCACTGGCAATACAGCCACACTTGGAGGAGGTGGGGTCTTCCGCAATGCAGGCAGCATGACCATCAACAACTCCACCATTAGCAATAATACTACTGGCACTGTGGGCGGTGGAGGAATTCTGAGCGAGAATGGGCCGGGGCTGACCGTGAACAATAGTACCATTACTGGCAATAGTGCTAGTGGCACTGAATATGGCGGTGGGGGAATTTTCTCCTACCAAAGTAATTTGACACTCAACGGCAGCACGGTCAGTAACAACTCAATTGGCACAACTGGTGGAGGTGTCTACGTTTATGGTGGTACGGCGACCATAACGGATTCTAATATTACTGGTAACACAGCAGGTACAGGCGGTGGCGGGATTGCTTCTGTTAGTAATGGAGTCACCAATATTGGAAACAACAGTACATACGTTGCTAACAATACCGCTCCCGAGTTATTCACTAGTACTGGCGGCGTCATAATTGGTACACCCAAGACAACACCAACCCCGACTCCCACACCAACCCCGACTCCAACGCCAACACCAACACCCACGCCAACACCAACACCCACGCCGACGCCAACACCTACCCCAACCCCGACACCAATACCAACACCAACACCAGCACCCACGCCGGCACCGACACCAACACCCACCCCAACTTCAAACTCAAATTCAACTTCAAACTCAAATTCAACTTCAAACTCAAGTTCAACTTCAAACTCAAGTTCAAGCTCAAGTCAGACTCCTGCTACAAACTCACAAGCAACAGTCATTGCTCCACCCGAAGAGGAAACTTCACCCAAACCTCAAAAACAGCCGATTCAGGTGTCATCTGTGGGAGTTCTAACCTGTACCTTATCTACTGCTCAGGAAGGAGAGCCACTCAAAGATCTACTGCCCAAAATTGTTGATTACATGAATTCCAATGGTGGCAGTTTATCAATCAATGTCAATGATTTATTTACCAACTGTGGCGCAGATCTACAGAGCCTACCAGGCACCCAAAACTTAGTCAGACAGAAGATTATAGCCTTAGTTAATCAATCTCTGGGAACTGAGTATGGTCGGCTGATAAACATCCACTTTGAAAGTGTAGCTGACAAACTTACAGCAATTGTGGAGGTAGCTAAATCCCCGCAACCCATCTCCGCCAAATACAAATAATAGATGTAATCTTTTTCCCCCCTTTTTAAGGGGGGCTAGGGCGTGTCTTCAAACCCGGAGATCCCCCTAAATCCCCCTTAAAAAAGGTGACTTTGAGTTGATTCTCCCCCCTTTTTAAGGGGGGATGGGGGGGATCTTCTTCGCAAGACACAGGTAAAATTAGAGTTTGAAAACACGCCCTAGGGGGGAGCTGAATGTGTAGCATGTTCAAAGGAAATTGGTATTATTACCTCCTTTCTTTGGGAAGCTTTTGTGAAATTTTAAAGAGTTTGAGCCAGCAAAATCAACCTTCACTGACTGTATCCTAGACGTGAAGCCACCCAGCCAATTGCAGCTGCACCTACAACTAACCATGCAGCATTAAATTGGAAGCGAATTGCTAAAACAGCTGAAACGATCGCGATCGCTACTGCCAGAAAATCCATAAACGGAAATTCTGGTACGGTTAAGGTAGCGGCTCCTAGTTGTAGGGTAACAACAACCATCAGCGCTACAGCACTAACATTCACCGAATCGATAAACGCGCTTGTCCATGATGATGCGCGTAAGCGAGGAACGAGGGGATTGAGAGCCGCAACAAAGACAAAGGAAGGTAAGAATATTCCCACTGTGGCAACCACAGCACCGGGAATACCCGCAATAATGTAACCGATAAAGGTAGCTGTGGAAAGGACGGGGCCAGGTGTAAATTGACCGATCGCGATCGCATCGAGTAACTGCTGTTGCGTCAGCCAAGCATAGTCCTGAACTAATCCCCCTTGGAGATACGCCACTAGGAGGTAACCGCTACCAAACAAAACACTACCGACTTTTAGGAAAAACCAACCCAACTGCCACAATGGGGCATTTACTCCTGATGTAGTTGCGATCGAGGTTCCAACGGCGGCTTTGGCTGATAGGGTTGCGCCTGTAGTTAAGCCAGCCATTAGCAGGTTTGCCCGCTCATGTGACGATTTGTCGTTATCACCACCACGTAGCCAAATCATTCCTAAGATACCCCCGATTAAAAGGGCAATCGCTTCATTGAGTCTCAAGAGCAATAACAACGCCACAACACCCAAGGCAATGATCAACAGCTTGCGAGTCTTTACAGCCTTCTTGCCTAAGCGCCAGAGAGCATCTAGGATAATGCCCAAAACAGCGGGTTTAATGCCATACAGTAAAGGTGCAACTTGGGGCATAGTGCCATAGGTAACATAAAACCAGGCCAACCCAGCCGTAATGAGAACAGCCGGTAATATAAAACACACACCCGACACCATCAGTCCTAGCCATCCTGCGTAGATATATCCCACATGAATCGCCATTTCTGTGGAGTTTGGGCCAGGAATTAGGTTGGTTGCGCCAATCAAGTCTAGAAAATGTTCCCTAGTCAGCCATTGACGCCGCTTGACGACCTCACTCTCCATCATGGCAATGTGAGCTGCTGGCCCCCCAAAGCCGATGACGCCTAGTTTAAAAAAGAGTTTGGCTAGTTCTCCCAGACGCCCTAATGCTGAGTTATTCATCGCTTTCGAGTAATACGCCAATTAACCTCGCATTCCGGTAGATTTATCGTAGTTTAGAGAAATAGTGATTAAAAGTCCATTACTACTCTAGGCTTAACGTTGTGCCCCAATCATCTGGAATCCAGCCAAATCCTTGGTTAAGTTTAGGTTAAAAATAAATTAAGGAAGGGGTAAGTTAAGTCAGAGTAAAGAGACTTGGCGATCGCTAACCATAAACGCTTGACCGTCTATTCCTGAGCCGTTTACTGGCAAGCGGAGGGATGGAGTTCTACCAGGAGTGCCGAGGATGGGTGTAATGTTGATTAATTCTAACGATTGGGCAAGTCTAATCTTCAGGCTGACACTGGCGCTGCTAGTTGGCTGCCTGCTGGGAATGAACCGCCAGCAGGGGGGTAGACCAGCGGGAATGAGAACGTTCATGTTGGTCAGTTTAGGAGCAGCGATGTTTGTCATGATTCCTTTACAAGCTGAGGGGGATAGTCCTTATGCCGCTACTAATGCCTTGAGTCGTACCATCCAGGGAGTTGCTTCAGGTGTGGGATTTATCGGAGCCGGGATGATTTTGCAACAATCTCGTGAGGGACTGGGCAAGTTAGAAGTAAAGGGATTAACGACTGCTGCCACAATCTGGGTAGCGGCGGGATTAGGCGCTGCGATAGGTTGTGGCTTGTGGCAGATGAGCTTGATTGGGGCAATTTTGACCCTGGTAACCCTGAGTGGAGTCAAGAAAATCCAAAAGTCAGTCTCGATTCGTTTCAAAAATAAGGACGGCAAAATAGAAAAATCGAGGCTGACGGAGCAATAGCTCATCCAATTTCGTTAAAACTGAACTAAGAGTTTCAAACCAAGGAGACAGTCATGACTGACCGCGACCAATTTCTTTACCCTCGAAGTCGTTACTATGGTCAGGTTAAGCCAGAGAATCTGGTGTTTAATGCCAATTTGCAGGAATTTGCGCAACGGATCAGTTTTATCTGCAATTTAGAGACTAATGGCAAAATTTCTTCAGAAGAGGCTTACAACCAAATTAAAGCTCTGTGGAAACAGCTCAAGCGTTCCAAAAAGCAATTAGGAGTGGGTGAGAACTCTTCTGATAGTTAAGAAGAGCTGTCCGCAGATTTAAAAGCAGTTTATGTCTGTTTAGCGGACATTTTTGCTCAATTCAGAACTAACAAAACAAGCAGAGATAGAGGAAGTTGCTGTTATTTACATCCGGAATAATTCTGGGCGCTAATCTGTAATTAACTTGAGGTTGAGGGCAAAGTTTGAACTGGCAAGATGAGGGTTTTTACTCGTAACTCAATTAATTCAATGCATACACCCAAATCTTTCCAGCTCTGGTATCTGACATCAAGACGAATAATAATTCCAATCAGTACTAATTACGGTTAATAGGTATTAGTTGCCGTAGTTTATCAGTAATAGATTAAAGGGTGATTATAAAGAGGTTAAGAAAAACCAGCTACCTCAAGCCCGTATCAACCGATAAGTAAAGATAAGGAAATATCTCAATATTTGGCTGGGTTGACTTCATCAAACTTTTATATTGAATGTAGAAAATTTCTACTAATCTTTTATACGACATTGAAAATCTATCAAGATTAGAGGATTAAGAGATTTATTTATTAACATCTTCTTAACCGTTTCTTGATAAAAAAATGTCTATCTCAACAAACACTAAGCATTTGCTTATTCAGAACATACTATTTGTCCTAAGGAAGTTGAACCTATGGAAATAAGAAAGAAAAACCAGCGCAAGCTCCTCACATTTGCGACAACCCTCGCGCTTGCTTTGGTAACCGGCAAAGCCGCGCTAGCTGGCAATGGTACTCCCATCAACCCCCACTCGGATAACGTGCTGACCGTCGCTGTCTTCGGAGACTCGCCCTACGGCACAAGTCCCACCGACACCTCCCAAACGCAAGCATTGCCTGCGTTCATCAACTCTATTAACGCTGATCCGAAGGTCGATTTGGTTCTCCATGTGGGCGACATCCACTCCGGCAAGCAGTACTGCACTGAGGCGTATGATCGCACAGTCTACAGCCTCTGGACTGGGTTCAAGAACCCGCTCATCTACACTCCTGGCGATAACGAGTGGACTGACTGCCACAAGGTAGGTGAAGGTGGTGGTGCGTACAACAAGACGACGCAGCAGATCGACTATGTACGCGACGCGCAGGGCAACCTCGTTGACTATGCTGGCGGCGATCCGATCGCCAACCTCGAACTCATCCGGTCGATCTTCTTCGCCAACCCCGGATACTCGCTGGGTGGACGCAAGCAGCAGGTGCAGTCACAGGCTAAGTACTTTGACCCCGCGTACCCAACCGATGCGAAGTTCGTCGAGAACACGATCTGGATGCAGTCGAAAGTACTGTTTGTAACCATCAACCTGCCTGGCGGCTCGAACAACGACACAGATGTATGGTATGGTGCCCCCTCTCCTAGCGAGGCACAGAGCAAAGAAACCAGCGAACGCACGGGTGCCGACCTCCGCTGGCTCGATGCCGCTTTCCAAACTGCTGCCGCCTACCAGGCCGAGGCGATTGTGATCGTGACTCAGGCTGATATGTGGGACTCTGAGAAGGGAGCCGCTCACCAGGCTAAATACGAACCCTTGGTTCAGAGCATCGCCTCGCATACCAAAGCGTTTGGCAAACCCGTGCTCATGTTCAACGGCGACTCGCATACTTACCGCTCGGATAACCCCCTCTCGCCGACTGCCTCCTGCACATTGGAAGGGTCAGCCTCCTGCACTTCTGTGGCTTCTATCCATCCGGGGTACGATGTGTCCAATTTCCACCGCGTCGTTGTACACGGCAGCACCTTCCCGCTTGAGTGGCTGAAGCTGACGATCGACCCGAAGGCGAACTATACCGCAAGTCCGAACGCCTTTGATCCCTTTACCTGGGAACGCATACAGCCATAGCTTGAATGACTGATTGTGTGAGAAAACTAGCACCGTCCGCTGGGGATGGTGCTGAGTTGAAGACAAAAAAGGGTAAAGCGATTAACGAGCAGCAGCTTCTATCAGTTCTGGCTCTTTGAACAGCGCCGTACTCAAGTACCGTTCGCCAAAGCTGGGCTGTATCGCGACGATTAACTTACCAGCATTTTCGGGACGTTTCCCGACCTGAATAGCTGCATATACAGCAGCGCCGGAGGAGATGCCGGAGAGCAACCCTTCTTCTCTGGCTAAGCGACGGCCGTAAGCGAGTGCATTTTCATCCTCAACCTGGACGACTTCATCAATTAAATCGGTACGGAGAACTTGGGGAACGAATCCTGCACCAATGCCCTGAATCTTGTGGGTTCCTGGCTCTCCACCGGAAAGCACGGGGCTGTTCGCCGGTTCGACAGCGATCGCTTTAAAACTAGGTTTGCGCTGCTTTATAACTTCCGCCACACCAGTAATGGTACCGCCAGTACCGACTCCAGAAATCAGAATATCAATTTGACCGTCGGTATCTGCCCAAATTTCTTCTGCCGTTGCTTCTCGATGAACCTTGGGGTTGGCTGGGTTTTGGAACTGCTGGGGCATGAAGGCATTGGGTGTGCTGGCAACAATTTCCTCAGCACGAGCAATAGCGCCTTTCATTCCCTTAATGCCTGGAGTGAGTTCCAGGGCGGCACCATAGGCTTTGAGCATTGCTCGTCGTTCTAAACTCATGGTGTCGGGCATGGTTAAAATTAACCGATAGCCTTTAGCGGCTGCTACCATCGCCAGCGCAATACCCGTGTTACCAGAGGTTGGTTCAACGATTGTAGTTTTGTCGGGATGGATTAGACCCGCTTGTTCCGCCGCTTGAATCATACTCGCGCCAATCCGATCTTTTACAGAAGCGGCTGGGTTCATTCCCTCCAGCTTGAGAACAATCCGCGCTGCACACCCTTCAGCCTGGGGAATGCGATTGAGCTGAACCAGAGGAGTACGACCAATTAATTCTGTTACATCATTTGCAATCCGCATACTTCTACCTCTAAGAGGGCTAAATTAAAAATTCAAAAATTTATCACCCAAGCCTAACGGCGTCCTCTTATTAACCTATACTACGGTTTTCCGGTTTATATTTTGTATTTTTGTTGATTTTGGAACTCCTTTCAGTGTGTCATATGTGGACGATGTTTTGCGGACGGTTATGATAGCGATCGGATTGGGTAAAATTTTGAATTACCAAATTCCTAGAGAATTACCGAGAATTAGAGCAAGTTAGCTACCAACTTCACAGCACACCCAAGGAGGTAACGGCTACCTTTGCTGAATACCGCGATCGCAGACTTGCGAATTATATTTGAGCGTGACCCTGCTGCACGTAACTGGCTCGAAGTTCTCTTTTGTTACCCTGGCTTACAGGCAATATTTTTCCATCGGGTAGCCCACTGGCTTCATTTCCGGGGGGTTCCTTTTATTCCCCGCTTGATATCCCATCTCGTTCGCTTTTTTACGGGGATTGAAATCCATCCCGGAGCAAAAATTGGTAAGGGTGTATTGATTGACCACGGAATGGGTGTCGTCATTGGAGAAACGGCAATAGTAGGGGACTATTCCTTGATTTATCAAGGAGTTACTCTCGGTGGTACGGGTAAGGAAACGGGCAAGCGGCATCCCACCCTTGGCAAGAACGTTATTGTTGGGGCTGGGGCCAAGGTGTTAGGCAATATTGCCATCGGCGACCATGTTCGTATCGGTGCGGGTTCAGTGGTCTTAAGAAATGTTCCCGCTAATTGTACGGTGGTTGGAGTACCGGGTCGTATTGTTGACCGTAAAGGGAAACCTGGAGCGCCTCTCGATCATGGGCGCTTACCGGATACTGAAGCTCAAGCCATTAGAGCCTTGCTTGACCGTATGCACTTTTTGGAGCAAGAGGTCGAGCAGTTGAAAGTACAATTCGATTTACAAACAGCGACTGGCGATGAGACAACAAAACATGACTGGGTAGCGTCGTGCGATCGACTCATTGGAGAATTTATCGATGGAGCTGGAATCTAGCAAAGGCTTTTCACAACCCGCAAAATGCATAGACTAGAGTGCCAGCCCAGTAATCCCAGAAGCATTTATTTTTCCTAGGGACTCCCACCCCTGGGAAAATCCAGTCGGGGCAACCATGGGGGGATTGCCCCTACTATTCATGAACCGGCGCTCA
>NZ_DATNPA010000433.1:0-5171 GCF_036703385.1 Allocoleopsis sp.
ATTACAGCAACGAAGCGCCTTATGATGCCTCCCTATTGGTGAGATTTAGAGAAAGGATAAATGTGAATTTAGTCAATCAAATAAATCAAAGAATGGTAAAGAAGATTCAGGAAGAAGCAGAAGAGAAATCTAAAAAAAAAGCACAGCAACAGAAAAGGAAGAAGCAAGAGAAAGCCCAAATCAAGGGAAATTAATCCTAGATGCAACCTGTGCGCCAGGAGATATAGCGGTCGCCAAGACTCTTAGGACGTAGACTAAAGGAAAACTGAATGTAACAACCGTGATCAGGCGATGCGGTGCGGATAATGTAGTGCTGCTTTTAGATGCTTGTCGCAATGAAGGGGAAAAAGCGGGTTTAGGGATTGGAGGGGAGAAACAGCAAGGAGTGATTACGATTTGTTCTTGCAGTCCGAGGGAAAAGTCTTATGAAATTGAAGAGATTGGGCAAGGTGCTTTTACTTATGCACTTTTAGAATCGCTGCGGATTCAGGGTGAAGGGAATTGTGCCACGGTTGAGCGGTTGTATCAACGGTTGCGCTATCGGGTTGCTGAAATTAACCGCTATTACAACAAGCCTGAACAAACACCGTATGCCATTGCTGAGCCTGCAAGTAAGTATCATCTGATTTTGTTACCCAGGCAGGCAACCCTTCAGGATATTGCCACGCTGAGAGAAGATGCTCAAGAGGCGGAACTAGAGGGAGAATTGGAATTAGCAGAGCAGTTATGGACTCGTGTGCTGGCAATTTCTTCTGCTGATTCTAAAGCATTGAGAGCATTAAGAAGAATTTGGGGAAGGCAAAACCCCCCTCAATCCCCCCTTGGTAAAGGGGGAAGCAAGCAATCTAACTCCCTCCCCTTGGCAAGGGAAGGGTTGGGGAGGGGTTTTGCACCTTCTCCTTCATCTCCAGCAAAACCTATCGAACCTGAAGTCGAGCTGCTTTCTGAAAAGAATATAGACTATACTCGACTGCGAAATTTACTGACAGAAGGGAGTGGAAAGAGGCCGATTGGGAAACTTTCACCATCATACTAAAAGCAGCAGGACGAGAAAAAGAAGGTTGGCTAAATGTCAAGTCTATTGAAATGTTTCCTTATGCAGACCTCCGCACGATTGACAGTCTTTGGGTAAAGTACAGTGATGGGCGCTTCGGTTTTAGCGTACAGAACCGCATCTGGCCGTGAGAATGTCTCCGTCACACAGAGTAACGGGAGCCTGGTTGAGGCGATAGACGGTGAGTGTGCGCTTGTCCGGGTCGATGAGGATGCCGACAACAGCGCCAAGTTCTAGAAACAATTCAATCTTCTTAATGAGCGGCTTAACTCGGTCAGTCTTGGATTTGACCTCAACCATCAAGTCTGGAACCAGCTCTACAAAGTCGCGCTTAGTTCTCTTGAGTCGGTCGGCTCGCATGAACGATACATCGGGAGCGCGGAGGTTTCTCGGTTCTTTGCGATCGCTAGAGCCGTTCTCCGGGGAGCTATCTTCCTCTTCAGATTTGGGCAGAATGAACCCAGCGCTGGAGCCAGTAACTCTACCTAACTTGCGAGGGCGCACCCAGTTAGCCATTACCCTCGCGAATTCAATCGTAATTTCGTCTGACTCGTAATCGGACGGCCCCATAACCACGATGCTCCCATCTACTAATTCCATCTGCCAGTCTGGATGCTGGGCTTGTAGTTGCTCTAAGTCGGCAATGGTCATGGACATCTTTACGACTCCAGAATTATTTCTGTCCTCATGATAAATAGGGAACGGGTCAACAACTAATGACTGAAACAGTTTTTCGTCTTTAGTCTAGCGACACGTTGAGATACCGCCGTTATGGATAGGAGTGATTGCATCAAGTTTGACCCACGCTACACTAAAAGAGCGATCTGAAGAGCAGCAGCGCTAGCGTCAAGAGCGATCGCCCAAAGATCATCAGCAATGCTGACCGCTCCTTCCGCCTTTGACGAAACTAGATTCAGCGCTCATTGCATCAAACTGCCATGTCCCTCACCCAAGACATAGAAACCGCCCAAGACATCCCCGAAGATGTTATCTTTCCCCCTAGCGATTTATATAGTGACGAGCCGCAATTGGAAAGCTATTTTCATCTCCAACAAATGCTGCTGCTGCTCAAATGCCTAGATTGGTGGTGGCGCGATCGCAACGACTTTTTTGCGGCTGGAAACCTTACCATCTACTACAGTCCCCGTCAGCGCAAATCAGAAGACTTCCGAGGGCCAGACTTTTTCATCGTACTAGGAACTGAACGCAAACCCCGTAAAAGTTGGGTAGTTTGGCACGAAGATGGAAAATATCCCAATATTATTGTAGAAATCCTCTCGTCTACAACAGCTGCCACCGATAGAGGGTTGAAAAAACAAATTTACCAAAATACCTTTCGTACACCCGACTATTTTTGGTTTGACCCAGATACATTAGAATTTGCGGGATTCCATTTATTAGATGGTGAATACCAACCCCTAGAACCAAACCCTCAAGGATTATTGTGGAGTCAACAGCTACAGTTATATTTGGGAATTCATACTAGACAATTGCGCTTTTTCACAGCAGAAGGTGAGCTAGTTCCCACACCGGAAGAGGTAGCCGAACAGGAAATAAAACGAGCCGAACAGGCAACACAACAAGCCGAACAGGCAACACAACAAGCCGAACAGGAAGCACAGCGAGCTGAACGACTGGCAGCAAAACTGAGAGAATTGAATATCGATCCAGATAGCATTTAGCGATGCCAAGAGAGTACTACCAGAGCTAACGCATCTGACTGGCAAAAAGCGCTCGCCTAAATACCCACAACACTTTACCGTTTTCTACGCGATCGCTCTCTCCCAACATTAACCAGATTGAGCGATCGCCGAGGTCAATCCAAAATCGTAAATCCAAAATCCAAAATCGGTTGACAAACCCAATAGAGTTGCTTAAATAGTCTTATAGCCTTTGAGACTTTGATTAAGTTAAGTATTTGTAACAACTAATGGCACCCAAGCTCTATTTGACAACCACTACCGAAACTACCCTGACTACCAGCCTGGGAGGGTTGTGAAGACGAGCTTGCTTGCCTTAGAAGCCAGAATCGGTAAACCCCTCCAAGCAACGCTTCGGAGGGGTTTTTAATTGCTGGAAAACTCTGTAGTAAAAGCCAAAACTGCACGAACACAAGAACACTGACGATGAGAACACAGATGATGCTTTGCGCTGACTTGATGACGACTACCACTACCACCACCACCGCGATCACACCTGGAGGGACGTGATGTAATTCGTCATGCAAGCAATACTCAAACGTTCTCCCTCCAGGCAATCCTTGGAGGGTTTTTTAGTAGTTATCAACAGGAGGACAACCATGTACGACCATCGATCAATTGCAAAAGCGATGAATTTATTTCATTTTGAAGAACACAGTCCCGGCATGGTCTTTTGGCACCCGATGGGGTTGAGGGTGTTCCGAGCAATTGAAGATTTCATGCGACGAGTTTATCAGTCTCACGCCTTTGAGGAGGTGCGATCGCCCATAGCCTTGAGTCGTTCGTTATGGGAAAAGTCAGGACACTGGGAGAAGTTTCGCAATAACATGTTCGTAGTCGGCAACATGCAACAGGATAACTCGGCTAATGGGGAAGCCCAAAACGCTGATTCGCAAGCCGTTAACCTAGACTACGCCTTGAAGCCGATGTCTTGTCCCGCTCATATCGCCATTTACAAAGCCGACAAACGAAGTTACCGGGAAATCCCCATACGGCTGATGGAATTTGGCGTCGCGCACCGAAATGAACCGTCGGGTACGCTTTCGGGTTGTATGCGCTTGCGCCAGTTCGTGCAAGATGATGCCCATATCTTTTGCCGAGAAAAGGACTTGATTGGCGAAATTGGCAATTTTCTCGATATGGTTAAAGAGGTCTATGCCGCATTTGGTTACGAGAAATTTGCCATCCGAATTTCCCTGAGACCTGAGCAACGCTTTGGTTCTGATGCACTCTGGGACAGAGCAGAAGCTGCTTTAATTAATGCATGTCAGGTGTTGGGCTACGCTTATGAGCTATTGCCCGGTGAGGGAGCTTACTATGCTCCCAAGATTGAGGTTAGTCTGGAAGATCGCCTCGGACGCTCTTGGCAGTGCGGCACGATTCAGGTTGACTTCAATTTTCCCCAAATTTTTGAGCTGTCATTCGTCAATCAGGAGGGTAAGCTGGAGCAACCTGTGATGGTACACCAGGCTGTTTTAGGTTCAATTGAGCGTTGGATTGGTATTTTGCTGGAAAACCAAGGTGGATTACCGCTATGGCTAGCCCCTGTTCAGGTTGCTGTTGCTTCGATTTCCGAGAAGTCGGCAGACTGGGCGGAAGCTGTATTTGCAAGGCTGAGGCGGATGGGAATCAGGGCTGAACTCTATGCAGATGATGCCACGATTTCCAAGAAGATTCGGGAACTCTCGGAACGGAAGGTGCCGCTGATTGCAATTGTCGGCGAACGGGAGGCCGCTAACGGTACGGTGAATCTTCGTCACTTGGGGGTTTCCGGTCAGGAGGAAGTTGCATTTGCCCAGCTAGAGGAGGAACTTTCTAGCTGTCAAAATTACTTGGCAGTTGCACGGTAATGGGGACTGATTGGCGATCGCATAGAATCGCATATGAGGATGGTGATCGCCCATTGGTGTCAAGTTAAGGTGAAACTTTTAGTTAACAAGCTTTTGCGTTGTTTACTCACATTACCTAACCCCTTCTGCCACCCTAAAAAAGAAAGGTAACTAGAGACTCATGCTCCCATCTCCTAAATTGGGAGATGGGTTGGGGGTGAGGGCACAACGCTAGACAATGGATGCATTTGAGTTCTGTCAGAGTTAATTATTTAGAGCAATTTCGTAATTGTAGTACCCACAATGCTCCTGGATGGAAGCGATCGCATTGAGTACCTCATCAACTTCAAACCTGTTTGCCCCTAGTAGCACTTTGTTTCGTAAAATTTGGTTTAGATGAGGCAGGAATTCAGGTCTTCCAGCTTTCCCTAACCTCTCAATATTCCCATGAGACCAAGACCAATACGTTTCAGGCTTCAATTCTTGGCACAGTATCGGCACGGCTGCTGCCATAGCTGCCTCAGAGCCAATTTCCACTAACGACCAAGCAGCTGTAAGTAGGTCAATATTGTCATTGTTCAAAGCTTT
>NZ_DATNPA010000434.1:0-3382 GCF_036703385.1 Allocoleopsis sp.
GTGCGGTAGAGGGCTTCACTCGCTAGCAGTGCCTCCTCTGCAATCTTACGTTCGGTGATGTCGCGAGTGGTAATGGTAATGCCATCTCCTAAGGGTACAACTTGATGGTGCAGCCAGGATGCCGTGACTCCCGGCATCGCCTGACAGGAAAACTCTTCCACCAAGGGAATTCCCGTTTCAGCCACCTGCTTGTATTTCTCAAAAAATCCCTGAGTTCGGTTAATCGGCAGTAACTCGCATAGGTTTTGACCGAGTACATCCGCTTTCGTTAAGGAAATCAGTTTGGCTCCATGCTCATTCAAGTCAACAAACTGGAAGTCAACCAGCTCTCCGGTTTTGTCTCGCACGCTCTTGAGAATGTAGATCGCATCAAAACTGCTTTCCGCAGCCGCATGGAACCGCGCATCACTCTCGAGGAGCGTTGCTTCTGTTTGTTCCAGTTCTTTCAGGTGCTTCCGACTCCGGCACTGAACAACCCGCAAGTCAATCTCCAGCATACTGATGAGTAGCGTTACCAGGCTGAAGACCACCAGTTCGACGATCGCCGCACCCGGAATTGGGAAAAACGAATGCAAGGGAGGCAGCAGAAAATAGCGAGTTGCCAACACGGAGAGAATAGTTGCAACAAAACCTGCCCCTCGTCCGCCATACCAGGCAATAAAGGTGACTGCCAGAAAAAATAACGGCAGTACCGTGGGAGCCAATAGAGGTTGCAGTAACAGAGTCAGCACTAGCGCTAGAGCAACCGAAACAATAGCCACCCCGTAGCGCAGCAGTCGGATTGGTCTAAACATGCGACTGTCGCCGAGTCTTCATAATAAAGGGCTAAACAGTCATCACTTTAGGAGACGCATATTATGTGCAACACCTCTCTCAAGACTAATTTTTGGGTATCTCTATCCTTTGAAGGACACTTGTCTATTGCTCATTGAATTTATTGGATTGAGGCTTTACCTAGTAATGGCGCGATCTGCGCTTCGCTCTTTACTCGCTTCGCGATCGCTTCTTGTCCCCTGCTTCACACTGTCAATATACTTGAAGTAAAGCTCGCTCAGCGTAAACGATAGCAGAGGTAGCGCCCCTGGCATCTGCATCACCTCATCAATCAACTTGTCTACCAGAGTAGGTGGCTCAAAATACATCACCTTGGCAGCGGCGGGTTCCACAATCGCGTCCCGTAATTCCTCCCGCGTCATTGCCGGAACCACAAACCGAGCCGATGTCCAATATCGACTTCCCTGTTCCTGAAGCACCCAGTACCACCGTTAACGGATGCGTCGTGACAAATTCTTGCAGTGTTTGGGTTAACGAAAAATCAAAAACAAGGATAATGCTGTTATCTCAATTTAAATGCATAACAGCTTATGACGAGCGAGACACTGACATTTCGACAGAAACTAGAATTGGTTTTGAATGTTCGAGTCTAACTAAAGCTCTAAGTTCCACTAAATTGATAATGAGAACTTGCCATTAGAGGCTGTCTCTAAAGAAATGTAAAGGGTACGGAAGCGTGTGTATCCTAACGTTAGATGAAGAATAATCTAGCATCAATTTTTCACCTGACTACAGCTACCAAGGATTGCCGATGAGTGTGAAAGCACTCCAATAGTAAGGACGCTGGAAATTCACATTTGCTCGCCCAGATAACTGTGGCGGCAACTCAAAACTACCACGACTCGTCACCAGATTTCCTCCCTGTAGGCCCAACTCCCCCTTTTTTTAAGGGCTAGGGGGGATCTATCCAAAGTTAGGCAACATAGCAGTTAACATTACTTTAGAAACAGTCTCTTAGTAGAATCACTCACTCATTGATACCCGTGAGCGATCGCCTAAACGTTAGCATACGGTAAGCGATCGCTTTTTTTGACAAGTTCTGCTATTTAAGACGGGGCATCGAATCTATGGCAGAAATCAAACGCTCTCTGGCAGTGGTCATCGGCATTAATCAATACATCAATGGCATTCCACAACTCAAAACCGCCGTCAATGACGCAAAAAAAATCGCCCATACCCTAGAAACCAAATACCAATACCAAGTCTTGCGACTGTTGGATGAGGAGGCAACGGGTACCCATCTCAAGGAACTCTTTGCTGCCTTTGAGCAACAGACACTCCCATTATCCAATCACACTACCACCCAACTTCACCCCGATAGCAAAGCGGTAGCGACGTTAGGAGCCTCTGATCGACTGTTGTTCTACTTTGCCGGACACGGCATTGCCTTAGATGCACTCTCCAACGCCGATGGTCCGGTGGGCTTTCTGGTGCCCCAAGATGCGCGGATGGATAACGATAGCAGCTTGCTGCCGATGAAACAACTGCACGATGCACTACTGGCACTGCCATGTCGTCATTTGTTAGTCATCCTAGACTGCTGCTTTGCTGGAGCATTTCGTTGGGCAGGACAACGAGAGGTGGTGCGATCGCAGAAAATGTATAGAGAACGCTATGAGCGCTTCATTGCTGGTTGTGCTCAGCAGGTGATTACCTCTGCTGCCGATGACGAGAAAGCTGCCGATTCCTTGTATCGTTTTGGACAGCGCAGCGAGCATGAGGGACACTCCCCTTTTGCCGAATTGCTCTTGAAGGGACTTTCTGGAGAAGCTGATTTCACTGGGGACGGGGTTATTACAGCCACAGAATTATACGTGTACATCCACGGCGAATTGGGCAAGACAAGTGCCAAACAGACCCCAGGCTTTTGCCAACTCAAACGCCATGACAAGGGCGAGTATATCTTTCCCATTGCTAGTTTTGAGCCAAATCAATTAGACAAAGCCCCTCCTTTGGATGAAAATGCCAATCCCTACAAGGGTTTAGAGTCATTTGAAGAAAACGACAGCGACAAATTTTTTGGCAGGAAAGCGTTAACTGAAAAACTCCATGAATTCGTCACGATAAATCCGTTGACAGTAGTGTTGGGGGCTTCCGGTTCGGGGAAATCTAGCTTGGTCAAAGCGGGATTAATTCCTCTGCTCAAGAAAAATCCAGACCCCTGGCGCATCCTACCTCCCATTCGTCCGGGAGAGTCTCCGTTCAATGCATTGAACAAAGCACTGGAACGAGAAAACTTGCCCGTTTTTGCGATTCCTGACCAGGTGAGTAACAGTGGCGACAACAGCCAGTGGTATGAACAAGGCTTGCAGAATTTGTCTATGAACTTAATTGCCTGGAGAAAGCTTCATCCCAACTCCAAGCTGCTGCTAGTCATTGACCAATCTGAAGAAGTAGTCACCCTCTGCCGGAGTGAGGCGGAACGGGAGATGTTCCTCAGTGGTTTGGCGAGGGCACTCAAAGCCTTTCCCGATTGGTTACGGATTGTGCTGACGCTGCGAAGCGACTTTGAACCCCAAGTTAGGGAGACTGCCTTAGAACCTTATTG
>NZ_DATNPA010000435.1:0-5074 GCF_036703385.1 Allocoleopsis sp.
TATTCCGACAGAGTAATTAATAAAGGATTAAGTTTTTGCAACAAAAGCTTAATCTGAATTTTAATATATTATTAATAATTATTTTACTTTTTGGACATACAGGGATTATTCTCAGAGTTAATCCTTACTAAATTTTAGCAAACGCTCCTGACTTTTACGGAAAGTCCTGAAAAATTAAATATAGGGAGAGGGGCAAAGAATCTCCTTTTCCCTGCTCGTTCTGTGTACCCGATCAAACCATCCATTGAAAAGTCAAAACGATGAGCGCCCTATTAGGCTACCAGATTCTCGGTCAAATCTATGAAAGTCCCAATTCGATAGTCTATAGGGGTATCCGAGACGAAGATAGCCAAGCGGTTATCCTCAAGTTACTTAGGGAAGAGTACCCTACGCCCGCAGAAATCATTAGATATAAACAGGAATATAAAATTACTCACAGCTTGAATCTTGAAGGCGTTGTCAAGGCCTATAGCTTAGAAGAGTATCAAAAAACTCTGGTAATCACCTTTGAGGATTTTGGCGGCGAATCCTTAAAGATATTGATGAATAAAAAAAAATTTACACTCCAAGAATTTTTATTGCTCGCCATCAAAGTTACTGAGATTTTAGATGAAATTCATGGCAGTAATATTATCCACAAGGACATTAATCCATCGAATATTGTTTTAAATCCCACTACGGGACAGCTTAAACTCATTGACTTTGGCATTTCCACTATCTTATCCCGCGAAAATCATACAATCAAAAATCCTAATATTTTAGAGGGGACTCTAGCCTATATTTCACCAGAGCAAACCGGGAGAATGAACCGTTTGCTGGATTACCGAACTGACTTTTACTCTCTGGGTGCCAGCTTTTATGAACTGCTTACCCATCAGTTGCCCTTTGATGCAACCGATGCAATGGAGTTAGTTCATTGTCATATTGCTAAACAACCCACACCTCCTCACCAAGTCAATCCAGAGATTCCCACAGCGATTTCAGAGATTGTTATGAAGTTATTAGCGAAAACCGCTGAGGAGCGATATCAAAGTGCTTGGGGAATTAAAGCGGATTTAGAAGCATGTCTTTCCCAGCTACAAAATAACAACAAAATTTTAGATTTTCCTCTGGCGCGTCATGATATTTCTGGCAAATTTCAAATTCCGCAAAAATTATATGGGCGTGAGGCAGAAGTAGAAATTTTACTCGCAGCATTTGAACGAATAGCAGCAGGAGGACTAGGTGAAGAGGCGGAGATAATCTCTGCATCTAAAATGCTCAATTCACCTATAGGACGTTTGCCCAGCGCGACACAGTCCAGTCCGAGGACGGAAAAATCTAAAATCGAAATGATGCTGGTGTCAGGTTATTCTGGCATCGGTAAGTCAGCACTGGTGCAGGAACTTTATAAACCGATTACTAGGCATCGAGGGTATTTTATTTCGGGGAAATTTGACCAACTCCAGCGCAACATCCCCTACTCAGCGATCGTTAGCGCTTTTTCTGATTTAGTGCGGCAACTTTTAACTGAAACAGAAGCCTCTCTTGCTCAATGGCGCGAAAAACTTTTAGCAGCTTTCGGTGCTAGTGGTCAAGTCATTATTGATGTGATTCCGGAAGTGGAACTGATTCTAGGTAAGCAGCCTGCTGTGCCAGAGCTAGCGCCCGCTGAATCTCAAAACCGCTTTAATTGGGTGTTTAAAAACTTCATTAAGGTGTTTACCCAACCCAAACATCCCTTAGTGATGTTTATCGATGATTTGCACTGGGCAGATGTGGCTTCACTGAACTTGATTAAGTTGCTAATGACCGCACCGGATAGTGAATATTTGTTCTTCATGGGTGCCTATCGCGACAGCGAAGTGAGTGAGGCTCATCCGTTGATGTTAACGGTCGATGAAATTCGACAATCTGGAGTCATAGTCAATCATATTGTACTCTCACCTCTAGATTTGTTTAACGTCAATCAGTTAATTTCAGAAACATTGAATTGTCCTCCAGGTGAAACCATCTCTTTTGCCGAATTAGTACTGGCAAAAACAGATGGCAATCCCTTCTTTATGAATGAATTTTTGAAATCCCTTTATGGCGAAAAACTATTAGAATTTAATCGATCGCAGGGTCGGTGGCAGTGGGATTTAGAGCAAATTAAAGCAAGGCGCATTACCGAGAATGTTGTCGAACTGATGGCGAGTAAGATTCAAAAATTGAGTGCGATCGCACAACGGGCATTGCAGCTAGCGTCCTGTATTGGTAATCAGTTTGACCTGCAAACGCTAGCGGTTGTCTTAGAAAAATCTCTCAAAGAAACTGCCCTTGACTTGCACGAAGCCGTTGCAGAAAGTATCGTCTTACCTTTAGATAATGCCTATAAGGTACTTGGAGGATGGGAACAGGAAGCCAAAGTCCCAATCGCCAATTTTCAATTCCCCATCTCCATTGAATACAAGTTTGCCCACGATCGCATCCAGCAAGCCGCTTATTCCCTAATTCCAGCACAAGACAAGCAAGCTGTTCACTGGCAAGTCGGGCAACTTCTGTTGCACAACACTCCGCAGCAGCTGCGAGAACAGAAGATTTTTGACATTGTCAATCAACTCAACTTTGGTCTTAAATTAATCGCTGTTCAGTCAGAACGAGATGAACTCGCTCAATTAAATCTTATGGCTGGTAAAAAAGCCAAGGCATCAGCCGCTTATGAACCAGCCTGGAATTACTTAAAAATTGGCATGGATTGCCTCAGCGTAGATAGCTGGCAAAGGCAGTATCACCTAACCCTAGCACTCTATGTGGAAGCAGCAGAAGCGGCTTATGTCACGGGTAATTTTGAGGAAATGGAGAGATTGGCTTCAGTTGTGCTGCAACACGCTAAAACCGTTCTGGACAAAGTCAATGTATATGAAGTCAAGATCCAAGCCTATACAGTAAAGAATAAACCCCTAGAAGCGATCGAGACTGCACTTTCAGTCTTGAGTGTTTTGCAAATTCGCTTTCCCAAGAAACCCAATAAATTACATATTTTATGGGAACTGGCGAGGACTAAGTTAAGGTTTGCAGGGAAACCAATCGACGGCTTAATCGACCTACCTCAAATGACTAACCCTGACAAACTAGCTGCTATGCGTATCCTTTCAGGTGTAGTTTCTGCGGTCTATTTTGCCGCGCCGGAACTTCTACCCCTGATTGTGTTAAAACAGGTCAATCTATCGCTCGAGTATGGTAACACTTCTGCGTCCTGCTATGCCTACGCCACATACGGACTTATTCTTTCTGGAGAAGTCGTAGGAGACGTTGAGTCCGGTTATCAATTTGGTCAACTTGCTCTTAAATTGGTCGATAAGTTTAATGCCAAACAACTCAAAGCTAGGACAGTCCTAATTGTTAATTACTTTATCAGACATTGGAAGGAGCATCTTGGGGAAACCTTAACCCCTTTGCTAGATGCTTACTTAATTGGATTGGAAACTGGAGATTTAGAATACGCCGCTTATGCCGCCTGTGTGTACTGCTACCATTCCTATGTCCTGGGTAAAGAATTAGTCAGGCTGGAACGAGAAATGGCGCTGTATAGTAATGCCCTAAAGCAACTCAAGCAAGAAACATCGTTTTATTATAACGAACTCTGTCGGCAGGTCGTATTAAACTTGATGGGTCGGGCTGAAGATAAGTGCCGTTTAATTGGTGAAAGCTACAACGAAATCGAAATGCTTCCCATTCATCGGGAGGCCAATGCTAAAAATATTTGCCACTCGCTATATTTTTATAAATTAGTTCTCTGTTATCTTTTTCAAGATTATCCTCAAGCTATTAAAAACGCTCAGTTAGTTGAAGAATTTATCGATAGTGCTGTCGGGACAATTCCTCTGTCCCACTTCTACACATCCCTTGTCCACTTGGCTATATATCCGAATGTTTCCTCGTCTGAACAGAAGCAAATATTACTGAAGGTAAAAGCCAATCAGAAAAAAATAAAAAAATGGGCTAATCATGCTCCAATGACTCACCTGCATAAATTTTATTTAGTGGAGGCAGAGCGACACCGAATCCTTGGTCATAAAGCTCAGGCAATAGACTATTATGATCGCGCGATCGAACTGGCAAAAGAACATGAATACATCAATGAAGAAGCACTCGCTCATGAACTAGCCGCCAAGTTTTATCTGGGTTTAGGTAAAGTGAAAATCGCACAGGCTTATCTGCTTGATGCTCGTTATTGCTATCGTCGCTGGGGAGCAATTGCTAAAGTCAAGGATTTAGAAGTGCGATATCCTCAATTGCTGACTAGAAAGTCGGATAGCGTGACTAACGCTCATTTTGGCACGTCAGCAGCCCGAACTGGAAGAATTGAGCCAACGGCATTGCTCGATCCAACAACAACAAGCAGCGGCAGTTCAGAATCGTTGGATTTAGCAACAGCAATCAAAGCAAGCCAAGCCATTTTTAGTGAAATGATGCTAGATAAATTACTGGCAACATTGATGAAGATTCTGATTGAGAATGCTGGGGCGCAAAAAGGCTTTCTGATTTTGGAACAAGCGGGTAAACTGCTGATTGAAGCAGAAGGCGCAATGGAGCGGGATAACGTCACGGTATTACAGTCAATTCCTATCGAATCTATGGGAGCGCTTGACAATATGCCTCTACTTTCCCTGGCTATTGTCAATTATGTGGCTCGCATGAAGGAAAGTGTAGTTTTAAATGATGCGGCTCGTGAGGGAAATTTCAAACTTGACCCCTACATTATCCAACATAAACCCAAATCAATCTTGTGTTTTCCTCTAATTAATCAAGGCAAACTCATCAGTATTGTTTACCTAGAAAATAATCTTACCATAGGAGCTTTTACTCCTGATCGATTGGAAATCTTAAAACTCTTATCCGCCCAAGCGGCGATCTCAATTGAAAATGCCAAACTCTACACAGAAGTTAAGGAAAGCGAGAGGAAGCTGACTCAATTTTTAGAAGCCGTGCCGGTGGGTGTGTCGGTACTGGATGCTAATGGTAAACCCCACTACCGCAATCGCATTGCTCATCAGTTATTTGGTCAAGGTGTTCTTGCTGAAAGTCCAGCTGAGCGACTAGCAACGGTTGA
>NZ_DATNPA010000436.1:0-5640 GCF_036703385.1 Allocoleopsis sp.
CGGTCTTTCCTGATTTCCTGCGTCCAGAGGTGCGGGAATGGTGGGGACGTTGGCAAAAAAGTCTAACCAGCCTCGGCGTTGCTGGGATTTGGAACGACATGAACGAACCGGCACTGGATGACCGTCCATTTGGTGACCCCGGTAACAAAATTGCCTTTCCCCTGGATGCGCCACAGGGCCCAGCAGAGGAGAGAACCACCCACGCTGAAGCTCATAATCTCTACGGGTTGATGATGGCACAAGCGTCTTTTCAAGGGTTGGAACAGTTACGTCCCACAGAGCGATCGTTTGTACTGACACGTTCGGGTTACGCTGGGATTCAACGCTGGTCAGCCGTGTGGACGGGGGATAATCAATCCTTGTGGGAACATTTGGAAATGTCACTCCCGATGCTTTGTAACCTGGGCTTATCGGGTGTTGCCTTTGTGGGTGCTGATATTGGGGGGTTTGCGGGTAACGCCACAGCGGAAATGTTTGCGCGTTGGATGCAGGTGGGGATGCTTTATCCCTTGATGCGAGCACACTCCGCCTTGAGTACGGCACAGCATGAACCTTGGGTATTTGGCGACAAGGTCGAAGAAATTTGCCGCGAGTACATTGAGCTGCGTTATCGCCTGCTGCCCTACATTTACACCCTCTTCTGGGAAGCCGCAAGCACTGGCGCACCCATTTTGCGATCGCTGCTCTATCATTTTCCCAATGACCCACAAACCTACACCGTATCAGACCAGATAATGCTAGGTTCGTCACTGTTGGCAGCACCCGTTTACCGTCCGGGTGTAGAATGCCGTGTGGTCTACTTGCCTGAAGGTAGTTGGTATGACTGGTGGAGTGGCGAAGCCGTTGATGGCCCAACTCACATCTTGGCAGATGCACCGTTAGAACGGATGCCCATGTATGTGCGTGCTGGCTCAATTATTCCGATGGCACCTGTAATGCAATATGTCGATGAACGTCCTTTAGATCAGCTGACACTTCGAGTTTGGATGGGTACAGGCGAATTTACGCTTTATGAAGATGATGGTCGTACCTTCGACTACAAAACAGGTGCCTATTCCACCACAACCTACCATGTTCGTATACAAGGGCAAGAAGCGATCGTTGAAATTGGGGCACGTCAGGGCAATTGGATACCCTCAGAACGTGAAGTTCGCGTGGAACTCGTGGGTGTTGGCGAACAGCACTTTATGGATGATGGCACAGCACGCCAGTTGACCTTTTCCACGGCGGCATAGGTTAAGTTGGTCTTGGCAACACCGAAAATGTTGGGGATTGCCATCGAGATCGGCTAATCTAGCTGCATCAAACTGGGGTTATAGCCTGATAAGTACAGAGCCGTTGGGAGGTTCTATTGTGAGCTTGGGTAGATGGCTTGGCTTATTTGCCTTCATCCTTTCCCTGTTTATTCTGTGGCAAATCCGGGAAGTGCTGCTGCTAATATTTGCTGCCGTTGTACTTGCCAACGCCTTAAATGTTCTGGTGGAACGATTCTCCCGCTCCGGTATGAAGCGGGGTTTTGCTGTTTTGCTATCCGCTTTGCTGTTAATTGGTATTTTAGTCGGATTTATTTGGCTGATTGTACCGCCATTTGCCGAGCAGTTTCATGAGCTGAGTCTGTTAGTTCCTAAGGGAATACAACGATTTAGCACTTGGGTTGAGATGCTACAAGCTCGTATTTCCCCACAGCTAATTCAGTATCTCCCAAGTATTGAGCAACTGATTCAACAGCTGCAACCTGTAGTTAATCGGCTGTTGGGGGGTGGATTCACGTTTTTCTCTAACTCTTTAGGCGTTCTAGCTAAAATTTTGCTGGTCATTGTTTTGACGTTAATGTTACTAGCTAACCCTGGAGCTTACCGAAGAAGCTTTATACGACTCTTTCCATCATTTTATCGGCGTAGGGTTGAGTTCATTTTGGACGAATGTACGCTCGCGTTGCGAGGGTGGTTGGCTGGCATTCTCTTCAATATGTTTGTCATTGCTTCATTCAGCTTTGTGGGATTGTTAGTTTTGGGAATTAAGGTACCATTAGCACAGGCCGCTTTGGCAGGGATCTTAACCTTTATTCCCAATATTGGTCCGGCCTTAAGTGTGATACCTCCGATGGCGATCGCACTCCTTGATACTCCCTGGAAGTCTTTTGCTGTCTTAATTTTATACATCCTGATTCAGCAGGTAGAATCGAACTTGCTGACTCCTTATGTGATGGCACAGCAGGTATCGCTACTCCCTGCTATAACATTATTGGCTCAAGTGTTTTTTGCTACCTTCTTCGGATTTTTAGGATTACTTTTGGCTCTCCCCCTCACTGTGGTGGGTCAGGTTTGGTTAAAGGAAGTCATTGTTAAAGATATTCTTGATGAATGGCATTCCCCCCATAAAAATCAGAAAAAATTAGTAATTGTTGGTGAATCGAAAGGAACTCCTAAAGATTGGGAAGAAGAAGTTCAAAAATTAGCTGAAGAAGATGTATGGATTGAAGATAAGCTAAATAGTGATAATTGTGATGCTGATGAGCTTGAAAAAAAAACCTAGGTTATGTAGCCATCTGTTTGAGTTGTGCGTCTTTTTTATAAACCACAGAGAACACAGAGACACAGAAAAAGGATAGAAGATTGAGAAGTTCATCAATTATTGAAAATTGATATCTAACTGTCGCCATAAAGGTTGGGACAGATTTAACGGCTGAAACGACTCTGTATCCGTAATAAACCTTCTGCCAATCTGCCTTCTGTCTTCACTAAAGCTCCGGTCTGCCTTTTTTGTAAAGGTTGTAAGGAAATGTCGTAATGGACAGGGTACCACGCCTCCTTTGAGTCAAACCTGTTTGGGTCGGAACCGCCCGCTGTTTGAGAGTCAACATCGAATGGCGATAGGGCTTTGATAAAGTTATCCACAAGGAAAGTCAGTTTTTTCAGGGTAGATAACTCTAGTGTGACCTGTTAATAGGATGAGCTCAGCGAACAGACAATTGACGGCAGCAATGGAGAGACAAGTGCGATTCGTTGGTTTGAAAGCCGCCTGAAATGGTAGGCAGGAAAGCCACTTGGTAAAAGAGGACTCCACATCCTCCTAGAACCTTGACAACTTAACAGCCATGTTGGTAAAGGTCAGTATCCTAGAACCCCCAAGTCCAACCACCCAGGTGCTGGGTTGAAAGCACACAAAGCGCCCTCTTGAAGGGTGTCCCTTACAGAGGAGACTAGCCATCAAATCTGTAATGCAGGGGTGAAAGCCTACGGGCAAGCAAGAGCCTATGGGTAGGAATACGAAGCTACGTCTGAACCATCGTGACCATTGCATCCGAAAGGAACGGTTCTGGGCTGGCAATTTTGTCCTTGACCAGTTAGCACTCCAAAACGAACCCGGTGGATAGTAGCGCCCTAAAGGTTTTAAACAAATGGCTGTTAGGAACGAAGTAACCCTCCCGTATGCTCTCTTTGGAGGTCGATACCACAGAGTAGGCGCTAACCGAATGCTACGGGATGGGAAGGATTGAGTCAGAAGCGAATGACCTGGGTAACACCAGGTATATGCCGACAGACTCACGGTGATTTGAAAGATAGAGAATAAAGTAGCAATGAATAAGACTAAAACGCAGGAAAAACTGACGGTGGTATGGAACGCCTTAGACTGGCGAAAGCTAGAAAAACGGGTGTTCAAGTTGCAAAAACGTATCTATCTAGCCTCTCAGCGTGGCGATGTTCGTGCAATCCGTAAACTCCAAAAGACCCTGATGAGGTCTTGGTCTGCCAAATGCTTGGCTGTCCGTCGAGTAACGCAGGATAACACTGGCAAAAAGACAGCCGGGGTGGATGGTATCAAAAGTCTCGCACCAACCCAGCGACTTGAGTTAGTTAATAACCTGAAACTATCCCGAAAAGCGATGCCAGTAAGGCGGGTGAACATACCCAAGCCTGGAACTTCTGAGAAGAGGGGACTAGGGATTCCAACGATGAGAGACCGTGCTTCACAAGCATTGGTAAAACAAGCTTTAGAACCAGAATGGGAAGCTCGTTTCGAGCAAAACTCATATGGTTTCAGACCCGGACGCTCGTGCCATGATGCGATTGAAGCAATATTCACGGCGATTAACCAGAAAGCCAAATACGTGCTTGATGCGGATATCGCCAAATGCTTCGACAAAATCAACCATGAAGCACTACTTAACAAATTAAATACATTCCCCACCATCCGCCGACAAGTTCGAGCCTGGTTAAAAGCGGGAGTGATGGACGGCTCCAAGCTGTTCCCGACATCTGAGGGTACGCCACAAGGTGGGGTGATTTCCCCCCTACTGGCAAACATAGCCCTTCACGGCATGGAAAATCGAATCAACCAAGCCTTTCCTACAATGGTCAAACAGTCTAGGGAGACTTGGTTTCACAAAAAGGGAGAAACATTCCGTACTCCCAATATCATTCGATACGCAGATGATCTCGTGGTTCTTCACGAAAATATAGCCGTTGTCCAAGGATGTCAGCAGATAATTGCCGAGTGGCTAAATGGCATGGGATTGGAATTAAAGCCATCAAAAACCCGCATATCCCATACCCTCACGGAGTACGAAGGAAAAACGGGTTTCGATTTCCTGGGGTTTAATATTCGCCAGTACCCAATAAGTATAAAACGGTCTGGGAAAAACTCAAAAGGCGAACCTCTGGGCTTTAAAACACTCATTAAGCCAAGCCAGAAAGCGATAAAACGTCATGTAGAGGAACTAGGCAACATCATCAAAGCCCACAAGTCAAAGCCTCAAGAGGCTCTTATCGGGAAACTAAATCCGGTAATTCAAGGTTGGGCAAACTATAACTCTACACAAGTCAGTAAACAAACGTTTTCAAAGATAGACCACATAGTTTATCAACAGCTTTTGGCTTGGGCTAAATACTCCCACTGCGGTACACCGCATAAAGAAATCATCCGTAAATGCTGGATGACGGTGGGAAACAATAACTGGGTATTCGCAACCAGGGACGAGCAAGGAAACCTCGTTCGGTTACGCACTCATGCCAAGACTCCTATAGTCAGGCATGAGAAAGTTAAAGGCGAAGCTAGTCCTTATGACGGCAACCTAGTGTACTGGGCAACTAAAAGGGGTAAACACCCAGAATGTCCTGAGAGAGTCGCAGAACTCCTCAGGGTTCAAAAAGGGAAATGTAATAGATGCGGATTGCACTTCAGAGAAGACGATTTGCTTGAAATCGACCATAAACTCCCCATTTCACAAGGTGGGAAGGACGTAAAGAGCAACCGTCAGATACTGCACAGACATTGCCACGACCAAAAAACTGCTATGGATGCCTTGAAGCAAAATAGGCAGTTGGCACATGAAGAGTTAGCGAGGTATTTGGATGATAACCCGTTCTAACCGCCTAACCCTAACCGAGGGAAGAGGTACCCATGACAAGGGTCAAGTCACTGAGGAGCCGTGTGACGGGAAACTGTCACGCACGGTTTTGAAAGGGAGACGGGGGGTAGCAATATCCCCCGCCGACCCAAACAACATGGATAGTGCTACTCGCCTCCAGAAGATTCTGGTTGATTCACCTGTTGGAGCTGTATTACCTGCGATCGCACTTCTCAATCTCCCTAACTGGTGGTTGGCAGGTGGTGCGGTGCGAAATACGGTTTGGCGAT
>NZ_DATNPA010000437.1:0-18480 GCF_036703385.1 Allocoleopsis sp.
ATTATCAAAAGTTATGGAGATAAAATTATCCCAATTTTAAAGGAAAACGGCGGACAGGCTTCGGCTTTTAATACAGGATTTGCAGCAAGTCGGGGAGAAATTATCTGTTTTCTGGATGCCGACGATCTTTTAAAAGCTGAAAAGGCAGCCGAACTTGCAAATATTTTTGTCGAAAATCCTGATATTGGATGGTGTTTTCATCCTTTAGAACTTTTGAGCGAGCGCCCTGAAAAAATGAGTCAACAAAGTTACACGGGTTCATCAGGGAAATACGATATCAGACCCTACATCAAGCAGGGTAAGTTAAAAGGCACATTGCCGTTTGGCGGTCTTGCAACGTCTGGAATGTGTTTCAGGCGATCGCTCCTTCAGCGAATTCTTCCAATGCCTGAAGGAATTCGGATAACTAGCGATGATTACATTAAATATACAGCTTTAGGGCTAGAGCCAGGTTTTGTCATACTTGAAAATTTATCCATACAAAGAATTCATGGCAATAATGCCTATACTTTCAGGAATGACAAGCAGAAATTGAGAGCAAAAATCCATATTCTCACCGCTTATTGGATGAAATATAATTTCCCAGCCCTGTCTAAATTTACCAATAATATTCTTGCAGCTGGAATGAATATGTATTGGCGCAGTGGAGGTATTGACGCCGAAGATCAGAAGCTTGTCAAAAGCTATCTATCATCAGCAAGCCCATTAGAACTTTTGGAGATTTATGCCAGGGCTTCGTACTACCGCCTAAAACCATGAGCCCACTGTTAAATTTTCTGGAAAAGAGGTTTACGATTTTTGCCCTCATCTTTTTGACAGAGGCTTTACGATTCGCTAGCTTATTCGTTGACCCAGATCCTAAAGCTGATGCACCGCCTGCATCTAATCCCTTTGATTCCTTAATGTCATTGTTACAGTATGGCATTTATGGAACTACACTATTCATGCTGGTTGCTAGATGGAAAAGCTCTCTTCGTGTTGCTGTAAGATTTCCTCTCGTTTGGCTCTTACCAGCAACTGCGTTGATGTCGTTCCTTTGGTCTGATTTCTCAGCTTTGTCACTACAGAAGGGAATCACTACAATACAAACTAGCTACTTCGGACTGTATATGGCTTCACGCTTCAACTTGAAGCAGCAGCTACAGATGTTGGCATGGGCGTTGGGCATTGTCGCTGTCTTTTCTGTATTGTTTAGCTTAGCGTTTCCGGGTGCTGCGATCGAAGCTGGGGCAAATGCTGGTGCTTTGCGCGGACCTTTTGCACAGAAGAATATCTTAGCTCGCATTGTAGTGCTTGCGGCAATTGTCTTTTTACTGCTTGCGTTAGACAGTCGTAGGCATCGCCACTGGCTGTGGGGTGGCTTCAGTCTCTCAGTTCTCTTAATTCTGCTGACAGGCTCCAAAACAGCTCTGCTGCTATTTTTAATCATGGTAATTCTTCTACCCTTCTATCAAGCTTTACGTCGGAAAGACACAATATTAATTCCCTTAATCATCACTTTGATCCTGGTGACTGGAAGTATAGCAGTAATAGTTGTTGGTAACTGGGAGAATCTATTGCTCGGTTTGGGTCGAGATCCAACTCTTAGCGGTCGTACCGATCTTTGGGAATTGGCAATTGAGAAGATTTCCGAACGGCCTTGGCTCGGTTATGGGTATCAGGGCTTCTGGCAAGAAGGAGGAGGGGCTGAGATTATTTGGAAAGCAGAAGGGTATAAGCCACCTCATGCTCATAACGGTTTTGTCAATATAACGCTTGATTTAGGCCTAACAGGACTGTGCATTTTTCTGCTAACTCTTGCTGTCAACTATGGGCGCTCAATTGCTTGGCTGCGATTGGGGAGAACTACTGTAGAACTATGGCCAATCTTTTATGTAACTTTCTTTTTTATGTATAACAACACTGAAAATACCATAATTTCGCACAACTCTATTTTTTGGGCATTGCTTGTAGCCGTTTCTCTTTCTCTGAAGCGTAACAGGATGATCAAGCTAGAAAAAATTGAACCTGAGACAGAAAAACAATATGACGCTATTTAGAGAATCTCAAGTCAAAGTTAGTGACAATATCAATTCTCAAGCAAAAGTAAAAATTTCCAACTCCATGACTGACGTAGCAATTTTTTTGATGGATCTTGACGGCGGTGGAGCCGAGAGGGTTATGCTTAACTTAGCTCGTGGTTTTGCCGAGCAGGGGCTAAAGGTAGACCTCGTTTTAGTGAAGGCAGAAGGTCCGTATAGCTTACAACTTCCCCAGCTTTCCCAAAAAGTGCGAGTGATAAAGCTGGAAAATTCTCGACTAATTCTCAGTCTTCCTGCCCTAGCACGCTATCTCAAACAAGAGCAACCTCCAGTCCTCATTTCTGCTCTAGAAGACACCAATATGATCGCTCTGTGGGCTAGGAGGTTAGCGGGTGTCTCTACTCAAGTGATTGTGACTGTGCACAATCATCTTTCCCGCGCAGCCAAGCATGCCACTAAACTCAAGCACCGACTGACTCCTCAATTTGTTAAGTGGTTCTACCCTAGAGCTGATACGATTGTGGCCGTGTCGCAAGGTGTAGCTGAGGACTTGGTCGATATGGGCTTGCCCTCAGAAAAAATTAAAGCCATCTACAATCCCATCGTCACCCCAGAATTCAGCGAGAAACTCCAGGAATCTGTCGATCACCCTTGGTTTTCATCTGGTCAACCCCCGGTGATTTTAGGAGTGGGACGCTTAGACAAGCAGAAAGATTTTCCGACTCTGATCCATGCCTTTGCGAGAGTACGGCAACAGCATGAAGTCCGATTGATGATTTTGGGTGAGGGTAATGAGCGCTCTCATTTAGAATCGCTGGCGCAGTCACTGGGTTTGGCAGAAGAACATGTAGTTTTTCCAGGATTTGTTGCTAATCCCTATGCGTACATGGCACAAGCCGCTGTACTAGTTCTCTCCTCGGCTTGGGAGGGTTTTGGCAACGTTCTGGTAGAAGCTCTGGCAGCAGGAACTCCAATTGTATCTACTGATTGTGAGAGTGGACCAGCAGAAATTTTGGCAAACGGGCAGTACGGAAAATTAGTTGCTGTAGGAGATAGTGAGGGCATGGCAAAAGCGATCGCACAAACCTTAGAAGAAGCTCCAGACTCTAAGTTTCTCCAAGAAAGGGCAGATGAATTCTCCTTAAAGAAAGCTCTTACCCAATATCAGCAATTATTGCCCATTAAGTAATACAGCCAGCTGAGGTAATTTTTATTTCAACCTTGGTCAATCTGTAACTTAACGCCAGATATTACTCTTTGCGTTGGTGAGCAGAGATGAATAACAGGGATGCCCTATTTTTCCTGTCTTCTTATTGCTTTTGTTAACACCCTATAAGTGAGGATGGAAAGATGAGTAACGATAGAAAACTATACATCAGCATTGGTATCCTTGCCTATAATGAATCTGCTGTAATTAGCACAACGCTGAATTCTTTGCTACAGCAAAGTCTGTTCAGCGAACCTAACCCTGACATGGTTATTGAAATTGTAGTTGTGCCTAATGGTTGCAAAGATGATACCGCAGCTATTTCTAGAGCCACGCTAGCAGAGCTAATCAAACCCTCCCTTCATACCAATGTTAACTGGCGAGTCTGTGAGGTGGAACAGGCTGGGTTAGCAAATGCTTGGAACCTGTACATTCATGAATTCTCCGATCCTCAAGCTGACTATCTTTTCGTGATGTCGGCTGACATTCAATTGCTCGATCCCCAAACTCTTCGCTCGATGGTTCAAATTTTGGAAACAAGACCAGAAGCTTGGGTATCTGTGGATAAGCGAATTAAAGATGTATCCCTCAAAGAGAAAAAGAGCTTGATGGAACAGCTTTCTACCTTGGTCTCGGGATTGTCCGGGAGTAAAGCTGTTGAGGGTAGTGCAGCTTGGATCTCTGGTCAGCTTTCCTGTACTAGGGCTAAAGTACTGCGTAGAATCTGGATGCCCACCACTTTACCAACTGATGATGCTTTCCTATACACCATGATCGTTACAGATTTTTTAAAAGCACCTGAAGAACCGAATCGAGTGATTCTTGCTAGCTCTGCTTCTCATGTTTTTGAAGCTTACACTGACATGAATCGTCTCCTCCGGCATGAGAAGTGGCTAATCTTTGGTCAGGCAGTCAATGAGTTGCTATACGCTGACCTATTAGAAAACAGCAAGGAGCAACAAGATATTACTTTACTCATTAAGCAAAGGAACGAACGAGATCCATTTTGGCTGAATAAACTGGTTCAAACTGCTATCAATGAAAAAGGTGGTTGGCTAATTCCTAATTTTATACTAATTCGTCGTTTCCAAAGCCTATTTTATAAACCTATCTACAAAGCAATTTTACTATTTCCTTTAGCTTTTGCAGCATTCATATTAGATGCAATTCTCGCATTTCAGGTAAATCTTGAACTACATAGTAAAGGAGGAGTGGGTTATTGGTTAGGTTCCGGAGGTTGGGGGAAATCTGCTCAAAAATCTACTCAATTAGTTCAATGAATCTATTAGTGTATGAACAAATGTCTATTAATAAATTGAACATCAGCATTGGTATCGTTGCCTACAACGAGTCAGGATCAATTAGCAAAATGCTGCATTCTCTATTCCAGCAGAGCCTATTCAACGAACCTGATTCCGATATGGTGGTTGAAATTGTGGTTGTGTCCAACGGGTGTACTGACGATACAGCAATTGTCGCTAAAAACACACTAAAGGAGTTAATTAACCCTTCGTTTCACACCAATGTCCACTGGCGGGTATGCGAGATCGAGCAACCAGGAAAGTCTAATGCTTGGAACATATACGTCCACGAGTTATCCAACCCTACAGCTGACTACTTGTTCCTGATGGACTCTGACATTCAACTGCTCGATCCTCAAACTCTTCGCTCCATGATCCATCTATTGGAAACTAGAGCTGAAGCATGGGTAGCTGTAGATAAACCAATTAAAGACGTAACCCTTAAAGAAAATAAGACTCTGATGGATCGGCTTTCTGCTTCAGTGTCAGAGTTGTCCGGGGGTAAGGCAGTAGAGGGAGGTGCAGCTTGGATTTGTGGTCAGCTCTACTGTGCTAGAGCCCAAGCGATACGCAGGATCTGGCTGCCGACTAAGTTACCCACTCAAGACGCTTTCCTATACACCATGATCGTTACAGATTGTCTAAAAGCAGTAAAAGATCCTAATCGAGTCATCCTTGCCAAATCTGCATCCCATGTTTTTGAAGCTTACACCAGCATAAATCGCTTATTACGCCACGAGAAGTGGCTAATTCTTGGCAGAACGATTAACGAATTGATCTATAGCGAGATCTTAGCAGACGGCAATAAGCAGCAAGATGTTGGTTCACTGATTAAGCAAAGAAACGAACAAGACCCTCTCTGGCTGAACAAACTTATCCAAGCCGCAATAAAGGAAAAAGGCTGGTGGTTAATTTCCAGGTTTGTCTTAATTCGCCGTTTCCAAAGCCTCTTGCATAAACCTCCACAGAAGGCAGTTGTACTATTTCCATTAGCCACAATCGCCTTTCTGGCAGACCTTGTACTCTCCTTTCAGGCTAATCTCGAAATACACCAAGGAGTAGAATTTGGCTATTGGGGGAAACAAGCTAAGTGAGATGTTGGCAATTTCATTCCCATTGATTTCAGGGGCTAACTTTAAGCAAAAAGGAATGAAACTTCAGAAACTTTATCTCAATTGGTACAGGTCGTAACCTTGGTGCAAACATGAAATGTATTAGGTACTTGGCAAAAGTCAAGTTTGTCTACCTAGCCCTAGCAATTAGCACCCTTTTGCTGGCTATTTCTGCCAGAAGTCTATTTACCTTACCGACTAACAGCCGTGTATCCGCTCTAGCTACTGAAAAAACTTTGTTCACTACGCCTACAGGTGAAGTATACGAATGGAGCGATGTCAAAATTGGGGCAGGTGGCTTTGTTACAGGTATAGTCATCCATCCTAAAGCTGCTGACATTATTTATGCTCGCACTGATGTAGGTGGGTTGTTTCGCTGGAACTCAACGAACCAAGCATGGACGCAGTTGCTACGAGGAGATAATGTGCCTCATGAAGTATCAAGTAACATTGAAAGCGTTGCGATCGCACCCAGCGACCCCAACATTCTCTACGCCGCTACAGGAGCCTACACCAAGACGGACGAAAAAGGTGTAACCCCTGGAACCTTACTCAAGTCTGGCGATCGCGGCAATACCTGGCAAATCCTCAACCTCAAACTCCCGATGGGAGGTAACGAGCATTGGCGTTGGACAGCAGAACGCCTTGCTGTAGACCCTAACAATAGCAATATCGTTTATTTTGCTTCTCGCTTGAATGGACTGTGGAGAAGTTTCGACGGCGGACAGGAGTGGTCGCAAGTTAGTACATCAATGGTTCCTGTGGGAGAACCTCACCCAGAAGTTTCGCAGCGAGCAGGGGTAACTTATGTCGTATTCGACCCCTCATCAGGTACTACTGATAGCAAAACAAAGGTAATTTACGCTGGTGTATCTGGTCAAGGAATTTACCGCACCACTGATGCAGGCACCACCTGGCAAGTGTTGAGCGGAGGGCCTGAGCGCGACTTGGTTCCTCAACAAGGTGTGGTGACGAGCAAAGGAGACCTAATTACCACCTTTTACAAGCAAGAAAAAGACCCTCGTGGTGCTGTTTGGAAATTCAACAGAGCAGGTTGGCAGGATATTACTCCAGAAAAGGGGAAGAACTACTCAGCCGTAGCTGTTGACCCAAACAAGCCAGACACCTTCTTTGTCGTCACGTATCCGATGAGTCCCAACGGTATTTATCGTTCAGATAATGGGGGAGCCAACTGGATAAGGTTAAACAATAGCTTAGACAAACTTCCGTGGTGGCCCGACTGGAGTTTTTGGACTATTTCTGGAGGTATTGCTGTCTCTCCCTTTCATCCCGGACAAGTTTGGCTGACGAACGGCATTGGCGTTTGGAAGACAGAAGACGGTTATGCTCAGACGGTTAAATGGTCAGCAACAGTTAATGGTATAGAAGAAACCGTCACCTTTGATGCCGTCAGCACTCCCAATGGAGCAAGCTTAATTAGTGCGATCGCAGATTTTGATGGCTTTAGGCATGACTCCTTAGATTCTTTCCCCACTAAAACCAATAGCAATGGGGCTTTCATGACCACAAATAGCATCGCCTACAGCAGCGGAAATCCTAACTTTGTAGTTTCAGTGGGAGCCAATCATCATGACCCTAAAGTCATGAGAGCTGGATTTTCCAAAGACAATGCTAGAACTTGGCAAAACTTTCCGTCCATTGAGAAGAAAACCCATCCTGACGACCTAGTCTTCGGGAATGTTGCTGTATCCGCCACAGATACTCAAAATATTGTCTGGCAACCCAGTAATGGTAAGCCTCCCTATTTTACAAAAGATGGGGGAACCACCTGGAAACAAATTACATTTTTCGGACAGAAAGAAATTGGCTCGAATATTCATACACACTTATGGAATCGACAGCAAGCTTTAGCTGCCGACTCTATTAAAGGAGGAACATTCTACATTTACCACCATGAAAAAGGGCTGTTCCTAAGTACCCACGATGGAGGTGAAACCTGGCAAATCGTCAACAAGTCAATACCCACAGGAATATGGGATGGAGCTAATGTCAAAACTGCACCGGGTATTGCTGGTGAGGTTTGGGTCAGTCTCAAGGAAAAGGGGATATACCGCTCAAGCAACTTTGGCAACGATTTTGTTAAAGTGGCACAGGTTGATGAAGCTCAAGCGCTGGCCTTTGGCAAAGCAGCAGCGGGAGTGAGCCATTCGACAGTCTTTATTCAGGGTAAGGTGAATTCTCAGTCCGGAGTTTTCCGTTCTACCGACTTGGGTAAAACTTGGATTAAAGTCGCTAAATATCCAAAAGGTTATTTTGGAGAACCCCGTGTCTTAGTCGGAGACATGAATGTATTTGGACGGGTTTTCATGGGAACAAGTGGCAATGGATTTATTTATGGACAGCCGAGCATTTCTGTTCATTAAATTACACCCGAGCTCTCTTTGAATAAAAACTATTTTGGGTTCAATTCAAAGCAATTTACCTGATACATAACTTGTATTTTTCCCAGACAATATCTCGATTTCTTATCAATTATTTTGCGAATTAAAACCCTTTAACAGGCTAAGTTTAATGACAAGGATGCATCTAGTTGTTTACCAAAAAACTTGCACTCTTCTATGAAAACTGTCAACACTGAATTACTCTTACCAAATCCAACTCAAGTACTTTGTTGTGAATGGGAAGGAGCTGTTCATAGCCACTTTGCCCACCAAGCTCAACGAGTGCCACAACAGCTAGCGGTTATAGATGCACAAGTTGCCTGGAACTATGCAGAACTTGATGCCAATAGCAACCAACTTGCCAACTATCTTCGCGAAAATGGCATTCAATCCCAAGACATTGTTGCCATCTACAGCCATCGCAGCGCTTCACTGGTTTGGGCAGTACTGGGCGTTCTCAAAGCGGGTGCAGCCTTTGTCATTTTAGATCCTGCTTATCCAGCGTCTCGCCTGATTAATTGTCTTCGCATTGCTCAGCCGCGTGGTTGGTTGCAACTCAAAGGCGCAGGAGAACTGCCTGATGCTCTGGACGAATTTGTCAAAACCTTATCCTGTTGCTGTTCTCTTCAACTTTCCCCACGCGCCATTGCGGCAGATGGAGCATTAAGCCGTTATTCCACCAACGACCCAATGGTGGCGGTTGAGTCGGATAACTTACTCTATGTCGCCTTTACATCTGGCTCAACTGGAATTCCTAAAGGAATTTTGGGAACTCACAGACCGCTCTCCCATTTTATTAAGTGGCACAGTCAGACATTTGGTTTCAATGAGTCAGACCGATTTAGTATGCTTTCTGGGTTGGCTCACGACCCTTTACTGCGAGATATCTTTACACCGCTATCCTTGGGCGCTACCTTATGTATTCCTTCGCAAAAGGATATAGAGACGCCCGGTCAATTGGCTGATTGGATGCACCAACAACAGGTGAGCATTTCTCATTTAACGCCACCGATGGGTCAACTGATAACCCATATAACACCTAGCTCTAGAACGGCGAACGGCGAACTGACCTCTCTTCGCTATGCCTTTTTTGGTGGGGATAGGTTGAAACAGCACGATGTCTACCGACTCCGAACGTTAGCTCCTTTTGTCACCTGCGTTAATTTTTACGGAGCGACAGAAACCCCTCAAGCTATGGGATATTTTATTGTGCCTAACTCGGACGCTCAAGTTGAGGAGGGCGAGCCAACGAATTTAAACGAGAGCATACCTGTAGGGCGGGGAATTCAGGATGTGCAATTACTCGTTCTCAACGCAGAGCGGCAGTTGGTTGAGATCGGGGAAGTGGGAGAAATTTATGTTCGTACCCCTTACTTAGCCAAAGAATACATCGGCGATGAGCAACTGACCCACGAGCGATACATCACTAATGCATACACGCAAACACCAGAAGATCGCTGTTATAAAACTGGAGACTTAGGCCGTTATCTGCCCGACGGTAATGTCGAATGTCTCGGTCGCATTGATTATCAGGTCAAGATTCGCGGCTTCCGCATTGAAGTTGGAGAAATTGAAGCTGTCCTCAGAGAACATCCTGCCGTTCGGGAAACGGTGGTCGTTGCGCGAGAAGACGACCTAGGCGAAAAGCGCCTCGTCGCTTATATTGTTTGCGATCGCACTATCCCCATCAGTGAGCTTCGGCAGTCGATCAAAGACAGGTTACCTGACTATATGGTGCCGTCTGCCTTTGTCCGGTTAGACGCTCTGCCCCTCACCCCCAATGGGAAAGTAGACCGTCGCGCTCTGCCTGCCCCCGATACTGTCCGGCAAGAATTGGAAGAAACATTTGTCGCTCCCCGGACTGATTTAGAACGCCAGCTGACAGAAATTTGGGAAAAAGTTTTAGGTATCCAGCCCATTGGCATCAGAGACAACTTCTTTGAACTGGGGGGACACTCGCTACTTGCTGTACGCCTGCTGACTGAAATTGAAAAAATTTCTGGCAAAAACCTGCCGCTGGTCAGCTTTCTTGAGGCACAGACAGTTGAGCAGCTAGCGACTCTTCTTGACAGCGAAGACTCTCAAGCTTGGCAGACGCTGGTCAAGATTAAACCGGGCACGACTAAACCCCCTCTGTTTTGTCTTCATGCCGTTTGGGGTAATGTCTTCTTTTATCAAAAACTGGCGCGTTACCTGGACCCCAGCCAACCTGTCTATGGGATACAAGCGCAGGGACTCGATGGTAAACAACCGCCTCGTACTTCGCTGACGGAAATGGCTGCTCACTACATCCAAGAAATCCGCACGGTTCAGCCGAATGGACCTTACTATATTGGCGGCTTCTCGTTTGGCGGTTTGCTCGCCTTTGAAATCGCACGACAGCTTCACGCCCAAGGTCAGAAGATTGCGGTGTTGGCAATATTTGATACCCCGGCTCCGGGTTACCACCACGTCCACGCTTCAGAGTCGGATGAGTCAAAACTTTCTCAGTTATTGGGTCGAAGTTTCTTTCATGTTGGTAAGCTTCTGAAATTGAGCATTAAAGAGCAACTAACTTACCTATGGGAACGCATCTGGTGGCACTTGACAGAAGGGAAGCTGAATTTTTTCTATAAGATGTACCTACGTTACATCACGCGATCGCTTCAAGAGCTACGACTCTTGGAAATTCTAGCCGCAAACCATCAAGCTAGAGATGGTTATATCCCTCAATCTTATCCAGGTCAATTAACTTTGTTTCAAGCCACCGCTCGGCCTGCGGGGTTTGATAATGAGCTTGAATTGGGTTGGGGTCAGTTGGTTACAGGTGGAGTGGAGTGCTATCCAATTCCTGGAGCTCATACCGATATGATGGAAGAACCGCAAGTCAAGCTTGTTGCTGAAAAATTGCAATATTGTATGGATAAGGCTCAGGCAAATAAGACGGCGTTGACAGATTAACTCATCCCAGAAAAAATACTTAAATCTATATACTTAAGCCGAATCTTCCTCTTTTTGGGGAACTTCAGCTTAAGTATCAAGTAGGTGCCAACATCTGGAAAATGGAAAAAGCTTTTTGGCGTCCATTCCCCAAGTTTGCATCTTTACAAATCTGGAATCGACCGCAGCACCAACTTACTGATAATGCTGCGAAGATGAAGCTTCTGTTTCAAAATCAACCAACAGAAGATCGGCCCCCCAATCAAGTACCGCTTCCACAATCTCTTCGGTTCAGAGATTAGCCGATGTAACCATTCCAATCCAATCTCAGTCACCCACTTAGGAGCTCGTTTTTTATTACCCGCCTCAAAGTCAATCGTTGCTCCGATCGCCAAAAATATCTTAATATGGGGCAACTGATCTTTATACTTGTGTATCCACTTCTCTTGCTTCGGCGCACCCACCCCTATAGCTAAGACTGTTGCGCCGGAGTTGTTAATTTCTTCAATAATTTCTTGACATTCTTCTTCATTCTTTTCAAATCCGAAAGAGGGGGAATGCGCCCCAACCACAATTTTTCTACCCAATTTAGTATTCAAATTTTCTTGAGCCTGGAGTGCCACTCCTTCTTGGGCTCCTAATAGGAAGACTTTAATCGCTTCATTGTTTTTGTGATACTTACAAAAAGAAGGAAAAAAATCAGAGCCAGAAATTTTCTCTTTTACCGGTGTTCCTAAAAATCTAGAAACATAATAGAGAATTTTGCTATCACACAATTTATAGTCAGCCGTCTCGTAAACCTTCAAAAACTCTGGATCGTTTTCCAGTAAGAGCAGGTGATCAACATTTGGGGTGAATACCACGCCCCGGTCTAGGTGCTTTAAAACCTCTAACTCTGTGACATTATCAATGTCTACATTCAATATCCTGACTTTGTCCGTTGTTATCGGACCTGGCTTTTGAACAATATCTAATTGACTATCCATCATTGTTTGACCTGGCTGTTGCAACGCATTCAATTAACCCTAACCAAATCTGTTATAGCCTACTTAGAGGCAGCACCAAAACCCTCATGTCGCTTCTGATGCCACTGCCAAGCATGTTTTAGGATAGTTTCTAAGTCTGCATACTGGGGGTTCCACCCTAAGACTTGCTTAGCCTTCTCGCCACTGCCGACGAGGATGGGGGGGTCTCCTGCGCGACGATCAGCCAGAGTCGCTGGAATCGGGCGACCCGTGACAATACGGGCGGCTTCAATGACTTCTTGGATGGAGAATCCCTGAGCATTCCCCAAGTTAAACACTTCGGTCTTCCCGCCATTCAACAAGTACTTTAGTCCCAAAATGTGAGCTTGAGCCAGATCAGCGACATGAATGTAGTCCCGAATGCAAGTACCATCGGGGGTGTCGTAATCGGTACCATAAATCGAAATACTCTCCCGCTTGCCCAGGGCGGTCAACAGCACCAAAGGGATGAGGTGGGTTTCAGGCATGTGGTCTTCTCCCAAACGCCCTAGGGGGTCAGCTCCAGCCGCGTTAAAATACCGGAAGCGCACAGAGCGCAGATCATAGGCACGGTCAAAATCGTCTAAGATGTTTTCCACCATCAGCTTAGTCATGCCGTAGGGATTAATCGGCTGCTGAGGCTGGTCTTCGCAAATCGGAATCTGTTCAGGGATACCGTAAGTCGCACAGGTTGAAGAAAACACAAAGTTCTTGATTCCGGCATCACACATCGCCTCCAGCAGTGTAAGAGTCCCGGTTACATTATTGCGATAGTACTTGGCGGGCTGACCTACTGACTCACCCACATAAGCATAGGCGGCAAAATGCATTACGGCGGCGAATTCCCGCGATTTAAAGATCTGATCTAGCAGTGCCCGGTCTCCAATATCACCTTGAATCAGTTCTGCTTTGAGTACTGTCTCTACTACATCGCGATGACCATAGACCAAATTATCTAAGATGACTACCTCATAGCCCGCCTCTTGCAGAGCCAGAACAGCGTGAGAACCAATGTAGCCTGCACCGCCCGTTACCAAAATTGTAGGATTTGCCATTGCCGATAAGGTTAAAGTTTTACAAAAAAAAGGGGACAATCAAAATCAATTTCCCCTGCCTGTCGGTTATTTTCGTCTGGTAGCTTGGGTGTACGTGGTAGATGGGACTAAGATACTCAACATGTAATTGGCACAGTGTGACGGGGAGTAGAGCGGGAATTTTACTGCCATGCGGAAAGTCTTACAGAGAACGTGTTGGGTTTTTCCGGCTTCCCCACTCCACTTGGATGCCTGAATACACTAAATGTACTGCCAGCTTAGCAGCTTTTGAGCCAAAGATAAACACCCTAGCGAACTGTTTTCAAGCTATCCGTTTTGGAATTGAATAAGTCTGTGAAAATGCTCATTACCGTGCGATCGCGCACTCGAATATTGACGCTGACTGACATTCCCGATTGCAATGGCACTTTTCGGTCATTTAGACTAATAAACTGCTGCTTTAACTTGATTTTTGCCGGAAACCGATAAAAGCGATGAATTTCATCCGGTGGTAGAGCATCAGAACCAATTCCGACTAACTCCCCTTTAACATCCCCAAACTCACTAAAAGGAAACGAGTCAATCCTTACATCAACAGACATTCCTTCTTTAACAAACCCAATATCTTTATTGGTGATATCAACCTTAGCGATGAGGGCATCCTCAGGCACAATTTTCAGGATGGGTTCTGTTGAATTGGTGACAAATCCTGTAGCGGCGGGTTTCAAATCAAAGACTGTTCCGCTGACAGGGGCACGTAGCTCTTGGTAATTAAGAGTGACTTCCGCCTGCTTCAATTGGCTATCGATTTCTGCAATTTTTTTGTCATTAGCGACAATTGTTTCTCTCAACTGCCGTTTCAGAGAGTCTAGTTTGGAATCAATATCGTTAATCTGTTTATTATTGGAAGCAATCAGATCGGTTAGCTCTTTTTTCGTAAGAGCTTTAGTATTTTCTAGTTGTTCTCTAGCCTTTGCCCGATCTAATTCCAGACGTAATCTTTCATCCGTTAGCTGTTGAACCTCAGCTTGGCGAGTGCCTACCTCACTTTGCTGCTTAGTGTACTGGATGCGGGAGAACCCCCCTACACGAACCAGAGGTTCAAGATCGTTAAGAATCTTCTGCTCAGTTTTCAACCTCTCTTTGGAATTGGCAAGTTGAGATTCATTCTGGTCGATCCGTTTTTTGAGTTGGGCGACTTCCGACTCAGCGGCGGCGATGCGAGAGTTCAGTTCTGCTGTGGCAAACTGCATACGCTGGCGTTGTTCAGTGCCTAGGTTCCCAGATCGAGGGCTATCATCAATTCGACTTTGATAAAACTGATTTTCAGCAATTAGAGCGTCTCGACTTTTAATCAGAGAGGGAAGTTCTGAAGACAGTTCCACTTGTGTCTGTGATGGTGGAGTTAGCGCAGACGTGGGATTGCGCAGTGCTGAGCGATAAAACTGGTTTTCTTGAAGTAACTTAGTGCGGATTTGATTGAAGGAAGCGAGTTTAGCTTTATCAGCTGTGGGATCAAGTCTGAGCAGTAAATCCCCTTTTTTGACTGATTGCCCATCCCGAACATTCAGTTCTTTAACCACCCCAGCAACAGGAGCTTGGATCTCTTGAACCTTGCCTTGTGGCTCCAGTTTCCCTTGGGCGGGAACGGCTTCCTCGATTTTGGCGACACTAGCCCAAATTACTCCGAAGGTGGTTACACCCATAATCGCCCAGATGATGCCCCGTGACCAATAGTGAGGTTGTCGTAGAATGACAGGCTGATCGAATTCGGCCTGTCCGTTGGGGCGGCTGCCATTACTCTTACCGTTACCGTTCCCATTGGAGGTGGCACCGTTACCGTTAGTGTGGGTGAGTGCAACTTGATGCGGTTGGCTGGGAACCGAAGGAGACTTGAGTGCAATCTGGTTGTTTTGGTCTAAATTCGACCCGTTATGTCGGTTCATAGGTTTTGTGAGTTCCTGCTGGTTCAGTAAGGAGAAGTTATAGTTGCGCTTCTTGTTGGAGGTAGAGGCAATAGTAGCGACCTTTTTGCTCCATCAATTCCTCATGGGTGCCTTGTTCGACAACGGCTCCCTGATCCATCATCAAAATCAGGTCAGCGTTGCGAATTGTCGTCAGGCGATGGGTAATGAACAAGACTGTGCGTCCTTTATAGACTTGGGCTAGATTTAAACACACCTGTCGTTCTGTGTTGTAGTCCAAAGCACTGGTGGCTTCGTCTAAAATCAGCAGTTGGGGGCTTTGCAAAATCGTCCGAGCGATCGCAATTCGCTGGCGTTGTCCCCCGGATAAGGCAGAACCCCGCTCTCCTACCCGCGTGTTGTAGCCACTGGGCAACTCCATAATAAAATCGTGGGCAGCAGCAACCCTCGCCGCCTCAATAATGTCCTCAGAGCTCGCATCAGGATTGGTTAGAGCAATATTCTCCTGCACGGTACCATCAAACAGCAGGGTTTCCTGAGGCACAATACCAATCTGACGCCGCAGGGAATAAAGTTCGACCTTACTAATGTCGTAGCCATCCACAACGATGCGCCCGGAGAGGGGATCGTACAGTCGAGGTAACAGCTTAGTCAGAGTACTTTTACCCGAACCACTTTGACCGACAATCCCGACAAAGGTCCCCGCAGGGATTTCTATGCTGATATTGTTCAACTGCAAGGGACCCGTCGTGCCAAAGCGAAACGAGACATCCTCATACTTCACCGTTCCCTGGACTGGCGGCAGCGTAATATTGTAGCGATCGGTTTCGTCCGCTTCTTGGGGAGAATCCACAATATCACTGAGGCGTTCCAAAGATAGTGCTGTTTGCTGGAAATTTTGCCAAATTTGGGCTAACCGTAACAAGGGGCCAGTCACATACCCAGAAATAATACGGAAGGCAATCAACTGACCTAAAGTTAACTTCCCATCCAACACCAAATAGGCTCCCACCCAAAGTACCAGTAAGGCCGAGAGTTTGTTCAAGAAATTGCTGGTTGAACTCGCTGCTGTGGAGGTCAAAACATTCTTAAATCCCTCACTGACATAGCGACCATAGCGTTCTTGCCACTTCCATCGGGCTCGTAACTCAATATTTTGGGCTTTCACGGTGGAAATTCCCGATAAAACCTCCACCAAATAGGATTGAGTTTCTGCCTGACGTTCCGCCTTGGTGCGTAGCTGTCGCCGCACAATAGGAGAAACGACGACTGTAAGCAAAATAAATAAAGGAATCACCGCCAACGTCACCAACGTCAACAGCCAACTATAGATGAACATAACGACGATGTAGACGACGGAAAAAACCGCATCTAGCACCACAGTCAGAGCTGTCCCGGTGAGAAACTGGCGAATATTCTCCAGCTCCCCAATACGGGTGGCTAATTCCCCAACGGGTCGTCGTTCAAAATAGCGCAAAGGCAGGCGCAACAAGTGGTCAATAATTTCTGAACCCAGCGCCATGTCAATCCGGTTCGTCGTATCTACAAATAAGTAGGTACGCAGACTGGTTAACAGGGCTTCAAAAATCGCTACGGCTACCAGCAAAACCCCCAGGACGTGCAGGGTGTTGATACTGTTTTGCACAATCACCTTGTCAATGATCAACTGAATCATCAAGGGATTAGCTAGACCAAACAGTTGCACGAAGAAGGAAGCAATGAGAACTTCCGTGAAAACTCGGCGGTAACGAATGACGGAAGGAATAAACCAGTTTAGGCCAAACCGCTCCTTAGGCGTTGATTTGGTGGCTTTGAGCAGGAGCGCCTGTCCGTCGTCACCCCAGTCTGCGATGAAACGCGCGGGTTTAATGCGCTTAATTCCGCTGTCTGGTACTGCCAGTACCAATTCTCGATCGCTACTCTCGTAGAGGATGGCAAAGTTGTCTTGCCAACTAAGCAATGCTGGAGTTGGCAGACGGTTCACCGCCACAGCTGGGACGTTCACCAGTTGAACACTCAGCCCCATTAATTCTGCGATCGCACCACAGTGCATCAGGGATAGACTACCCGAACGCGCTTCTTGGGTGGTAATCACCCGGCGTATAATATCCCGACGGAAGGGCATCTCAAAATATTGCGCAAGCATCTGGAAGCAAGCCAGGGTTCCCTCAACCTCGCCTCTACCCTGAACAAAGGGGTAGTTTCGCTTGCCTGCTCCTTGTTCAGAACTGTGGCTGCCTGACGCTGTGAGCATTTGATCATTGGCGAAAGGAATCTCTTCTAGGGTCGAGAGGCTACTACTCCCGTCTGGACTAGCAGAGACTTCAAGTGTTGATGTTGGGCTAGTAGGGAAGAGTAACTCAGATGGAATTCCCACTAAACGAGTGGCACCGGAACCGTTGACGATCAGTGTCGTTAGGGTTTCCGAATTGAGGCATGAGCCAACGGGTACATTCGCTGACGCCCCCCCACTGACAAACCAAACCCGACTGGTGTCGAGCTGGCTGGACATTTGCCTCCCCTGAGACACATTAAGAATTAAGGAGTTTGACCACGCTTGAAGAGCCAGTTCTTTGAGATTCACTACCGCGTCAGCGCGTCGTGCTAGTTCTGCCCCCAACAGGTCGAAAATTTCCACTAAGGCACAACGTGATCGGAAGGCGGATGCAAGAGTGGGTTCTAAATCCAACCAGCGCAAGAATTCGGCGACATTCAGGGTGAGACAAACCGCTTCCGTCGATGCGATCGCTGTTTCACAGGGAATTCCCCTGAGTACACTAACCCAGCCGATGATTTCTCCCGGTTGCAGTAATTTCAACGTTATGGGTGTACCGCCGCGAAGGTCGTATCCAAGGAGACGGGCTTGCCCTTGAAACAGAATGGAAATGTGAGGTGGCATTTGTTCCCGAATCGCAATGGCCTGACCCATGCGATAGCGCAGCAACTGACACTGGCTTGACAGTTTGGCTCGTGCTGACGAGGAGAGCTGATCAAACGGATAGATGCCAGCTAGAAATTCTTGTATGGTGGTCGTATAGGTCATTTCAATTCACTTGAAATTAGTCCTGATGCGGAAAGATAGAGTGAGGCAATCGATGTTCCGGGGTCTTTGAGTTCAAAGAGGGGTATCTCTTGTACAGGGTCTTTTAAACTAACTAGCTATCTTATATATCTCTCTGGGTTTGACAACTTATGCAATAGTCGTTTCGATCAGAACAGGAGTAAATCCTTATCTGTTAACTTAGGACTATTTCCACTCAAGATTTATTGGCTTAATTTTTCTTATTCTCAGCACGAGATTTTTGGGCTGTAAGCCTGATTTGTCGCCCCAGTTTCCAGGGAACTCAAACCACTGAGGACTCATTGAGAACAGCTAACTGCTGGTTTAGTTGCTCAGTCAGCCAGGTTGAAAAACACTCATTGAGCAACCGTTGACGCATGGGGGCGTCTAGCTGGGCTGGGATAAACTTTTCTAAGCGTACAATCACCACCCATTCTCCGACACGTGTTGGTGGGCTAAGTTGACCGGGTTTACTTAAACGTAGGATTTGAGCG
>NZ_DATNPA010000438.1:0-8767 GCF_036703385.1 Allocoleopsis sp.
CAGCTAATTATTCTCCAGTTCAATTAATTATTCTCCAGTTCAATTAATTATTCTCTAGTTCAGTTAATTATTCTCCTTTTACACACGCCCCTATCTTGCGCCTCACCTTAAACGACCGGATCTAAGAATACTAATTGCCAGCCACAGACCCAAAAAACTGGCAGCAGCAAATAGTACATTACTAATCAAAGACAACTGACTCGTCTGTGCATTACTAGAAATAATGGCTGCGCCGATAATCAATGACCCAACGACCACACTAAACGATAGCCGATTTGCCGAATCATCCATACTACGACGTAAAGGGTCAAGGTCTCGTATGGTTATATTCCACCTTAAAGTTTCTGAAGTTACCCGATCTAAGAGTAACTCTAACTGACGCGGAGATTGCAAAGATAGGCTCTTGAGATCGAGGGCAGTTCTCAGAACAGTTTGTAAGGGATTATTTCCTAGTAGCTGACGCCGAAACATATCGGTCATCAGCGGCTTGATTTCGTCTAAGAGGTTAATTTCAGGGTCAAAACTCCGAGCCACTCCCTCCAAATTAGCTAGAGTTTTCGCATACAAACCCATATTGCTAGGCAAGCGAATCTTGTTGTTACGAGCGACTTGCAGCACCTCATAAAAGACCTGGCTGAAGTTGATTTGGGACAGGCTGATATTGTAATACTTGCGCAACATGCGATCGTAATCATTCGCCAGTCGCGATAAACTGACAGGTTGATTCGACTCCGCCAGTTCCAAGGTTAGCTGAGCACACCTCTGGGCATCTAAGTCCACGATCGCTAACAACATTTCCGTTAAAATCTGCTGTGTGCGCGGGTCTAAGCGCCCCACCATCCCACAGTCTAAGAGCGCCAAGCGACCATCACTCAGATAAAACAAATTACCTGGATGAGGATCGGCATGGAAAAAGCCGTCGATGTAAAGTTGCTGCAAGAAAGCGCGAAACAAAAGCGTGGTGATTTCTTTACGCTGCGTGTCTGCATCCTTCCCATCCCGCATTGATGGTAACTTCGCTAACAGAATTGGCACACCATCGAGCCATTCCATTACCATCAGCTTTTTAGTTGTCAAATGCCAATAAATCTCTGGCACTACGAGCTTGGTTGGGTCAAACCAGCGACTCGTCGATAAGTTGCGGCGCAGTTGGTCGGTGTAACCCGCCTCCTGAGTGAAATCTAACTCGGCTTGCAGAGCTGTGGCAAACTCCTCGGCTAAGCCAATAATGTCGTAGTCCTCCCCAAAGTTAGTGCGAGACACCAAATCCGCTAGACCCCGAATCAGAGCAATATCCTGAGCGACAATGGCCTCAATGCCAGGACGCTGCACCTTCAGGGCAACCTCTTGACCTGTTTTTAAGGTGGCTCGGTGAGTTTGAGCGATCGAACCCGCCGCAACCGCTTGGGGGTTGATGCTGGAAAAAACGTCCTCCAAGGGCTGCCGTAATTGTTGCCGTATCTGGATTTCTACCTCACTCCAGCCCACCGCTGGCACATTCGCTTGCAAGTCAGTTAGGGCTTCCACATATTCCCCTGGCAACAGATCAGGACGAGTACTCAGCAATTGTCCTAGTTTGACGTAGACGGGGCCCAACTCTACTAAAACTTTACGAAGAACGGCGGGGGGTGGCAGATTCGGTTCGTCAGTCTTACCACCCGTCAGCAGTCCTCGCATGTAGTCCCAGCCGTTGCCGAAGACGACCTCGATGATTTCACGTTGTCGAGAAGTAGTTTGAGTTAAGGAAAACATCGTTTAGGCGTCACCAAGGTTAGGAAGGAAAAGGTAGAAGCAAAAACAAAATACTCTTTTGCTTTTGGGCTATTGGATACGATTTTGTTCTATCCCTGGAGGGTAGGGGCAAGGTAGAGCTGCCCCTATGGCTGATATTCAACGTAATATAAGATGCAGCCAGCCAGGTGAACACAGCACTATGTATTGAATGTTGTAACGTTAAACCCTGGTGAGTGCAAATGTACCTGGAGTATGAAATTGTATCGCTCTCGTGTTGGTTGAGCTGACCGGTTTACAACAAGTCTTGCAGTTTCGGGTCATCTTGAAGCGTTTTAACGACCTGCTTAATCTCCTGTGTCCGGTCTTTTTTCACGATTAAGGTGACGTTGCGATCGCGCACCACAACCACATCCTCTAAACCAATGGTCACAATCACTTCATCGTTATCACTGGCGTAAAGAATGGCTCCCTTCGTATCCATCCCCACATGCTTCGCCAGCTCCACATTGGGCGCATCCCCCTTAAGCAGGCGTTCGATCGCATTCCAATCCCCCAAATCATCCCAACCAAAGGATGCGGGTAACACATAGGCCAGTTGGGTCTTTTCCATCAATGCATAGTCAACACTTTTCTTCGGTAGCTGGTGATACGCTTCTACACCTTTTTCTTCCAGGGGGTCAATAATTTCCGGTGAATAAGTACGGAGTTCATTCAATACCACCCCAGCCCGGAAAATGAACATCCCACTATTCCAGCTGAATCGACCGGTAGCCAGAAACTGCTCAGCCGTTGCGCGATCAGGCTTTTCTGTAAAGCGCGTCACCTTATACACAGGCAATCCGCCAAACGTTCCTGTCTGTTCGCCTTGCTCGATGTACCCGTAACCTGTAGAAGGATGGTTCGGCGTGATGCCCAGTGTAACAATCGCGTCTTCCTTGGACGCCAGTTCAGCCGCCGCTTGGATGGTGTCTTGAAACGCCTGCTGGTCTTCAATCCAGTGGTCAGCCGGGAAAAAGGCCACCACAGCATCTTCCCCATAGGTTCGTGCAATCTCCAGCGTAGACCAAGCCACGGCTGGAGCCGTATCACGCCCCTCCGGCTCCGCTAACACATTTTTCTCTAAAAGGTCAGGGAGCTGTTCTCGCACCCCTTGAGCCAGTTGAGCTGAAGTCACGACCCACAACTTCTCAGAGCTTCCGGCTAACTCACTGAGCCGGTCAGCCGTTGCCTGCAAAAGGCTCTTACCGCTACCATCTAAACTTAAAAACTGCTTCGGTCGGTGCTTCCGGCTCAAAGGCCAAAAACGCTCTCCTTTGCCACCAGCCAGAATCACAGGTATCAAGGATTTATCCATATAGCTTGCAGAGCTAACTAAATTTTCTGCTTTATCCTAGCCTTGCCTTGCCCGTACAAGCTTGCCTTCTGACTTGAAAGTGGGGAGTCGGGAATAGGAAAACCACTTTCATTCATGGCTGTGAACTTTTTTCATCGGGACTGCCTTGTGCCTTGTATCCTCTGCCTTACTTTCAAGCTATTTCCTGGATCGGGAATCGAGTCGGTAACGTTATAATCCTGCAAGGAATTTCAGAATTCAGTCAAACTGTAGACCTAGTCTAGAGTTGTTGTATTGAGGTGAGGGTGAAGGAAAGTTTGGAAGCATCTCCAACCGGTAGAGGACTTCAGTCGTCAAAAAGTCCTACTAATTCTCAGATGAGTGTTGATACCCATATCAGCGAGGATAAGGCTAACTCACAATCGACCCCAGACACTGGAACGACTATCCCCAACTCAAAGAAGCACAAACCACCAGGTCGCCCCTTTGTTCGTTGGGTTATGTGGGGTTCTGCTTTTGTTCTCACGGCTACGATTTCTGCCGCCTTGGGAGCTGCCCTAGCTCTATTCACTCCCTTGTCGCCGTTCATCGCACCTTTAACTCAAGGACTTGGTGCTAAAGGGGACTTGTGGGGTCGAGGCTTTCAGTACAAAATCGCTAGACCCGTCAATATCCTGGTGATGGGAATAGACCGAGTTCCAGACGCTCAGAAGAACTCAACGGAAGTCTTCGCTGGTCGCAGTGATACGATGCTGCTCTTACGACTAGACCCTACCGATAATTCGGTGAGAATGCTATCCATTCCACGGGATACTCAAGTCAACATTCCAGGGGTCGGCCTTGGAAAAATCAATGATGCCAATGTTGAGGGGGGCGCGGCTTTAGCTGCACGGGTTGTCAGCCGTACTCTCAATGATGTGCCGATTGACCGATACGTGCGCGTCACAACCGAGGCGTTTCGAGAGTTGGTTGACCTCGTGGGTGGGATTGAGGTCTTTGTGCCCTACCCCATGAAATATACAGATGTCACTCAAAATCTGAACATTAATTTAGAGCAAGGGTGGCAAATGTTAAATGGAGACCAAGCCGAACAATTTGCGCGGTTCCGCAAAGATCAGAATGGTGATATTGGTCGGGTACAACGGCAGCAGGCACTCCTAAAGGCATTGCGGCAGCGTCTGGGCAGTCCAACGGTGTTATCGCGTTTACCTCAAGTGATTCAGGTCATGCAGCAATATGTGGATACAAACCTGAGCCTGGAAGAAATGCTAGCGATCGCAGGCTTTGGTCTAAAGCTACAGCAAGATGATGTCAAAATGGTACTCTTGCCCGGTCGCTTCAGTGATCGCAAGGAATTCATCGGCAGCTATTGGCTCATTGATTCATCTAGACGCGATCGCGTGATGCGTGAGTATTTCCAGCAAAATCCGGCTTGGACGGCCTTAGAGCCTCGCAGCTCATCTGAGGGTGTGCGAATTGCGATTCAAAATGCGACAGATGATCCACAACTAAGTCAGCGAGTTGCCCGGTATTTAGCGTCCAAAAATTTTCGTAACGTTTATATTATCAAAGGCTGGACTGATCGTCAGCCCCAAACTCAGATTATCGTCCAGCAAGGCGACTTAGAAGCAGCGGCTACTCTCAAAAAAATCCTAGGACTCGGTAGAGTAGAGGCATCTTCTACAGGTGATATCGAATCTGATTTGACAATTCGAGTGGGTGAAGATTGGCTGGAACGTAAATTTGATTAGCAAAGCCCATTTTATTTGATCAAGCTGTGAGTTTTATCCCATGTTGAAGCTATATCACGAACCGATTTCTCCAAATTCCCGCCGTGTCTGGATTACGCTACTGGAGAAAGAACTTGAGTTTGAGTTAGTAGAGGTGAAACTGGATGGCGAACAGTTTCAACCTGAATTTCTAGCACTCAATCCCTTCCACCATATTCCCGTTTTGGTAGACGACGGCTTTAATGTGGTGGAATCGTTGGCAATTTTAGATTATTTAGAGGCAAAGTACCCTAATCCGGTGATGTTGCCAACTGATGCGAAGGATTTAGCGATCGCTCGCATGGTGCAACTGGTAACGGTGAATGAGCTATTACCTGCCACGATGACACTATCTGGGGTGATCTTAGGCCTCCCGGTCGGAAATCCCGAAAAAATTGAGCAGGCAAAGCAGAAGGCATCAACGGTACTGAAGTTTTTTGAGAATTTATTGGATGATCGCCCTTACTTTGGCAGTCAAAACCTAACTTTAGCCGAGGTTGTGGCTGGCACTATAGTCCCCTGGTTGTTCAGAGGGGGTGTGTCTTTGACTGGTGATTATCCTAAATTGACGGCTTGGTGCGATCGGTTGATGACTCGTCTGTCGTGGCAAACCACGGAAGCGACACCGGAGATAATTGAGGCGTTTAAGTCTCGTATGGCTGCAAGAATGGCGCAAACACCAAGCGGCTAGTATCAGTGAACAGTGAACAGCAGGCTAAATAGTTAGTGTTTATGGGATTAGGACAGATTGACAAGCTGGTCATTTATCTCTGCTGTGCTGCACTAGGGCGTCCAGTAGAGTCTATATTGATAACGAACCACTCTAGGCGCAGAGAACTCAGAGGAGGAAAAAAAGGAAGATCAAAATGGAAATATTGAGTTTGAAAGAGCTTAAGCCCTTTCTACAAGCTTTTCTGAGAATAATTTTAGCGATCGCGTTGGCGTGGCTGTGGGTCATGCTATTTGCCACTCCCGCCTATGCTCAAGACAGCAGCATTAACTACAGTAGTACCGATTTAACCAATCGTGACTTTTCCAAAAAGAATTTAGTTGGTGCAGTTTTCGTGGCAGCTGAGATGCGGGGGACTAACTTCCAAGGAGCTGACCTGACCAACGCTATCCTGACGAAAGGAGTGATGTTGGGGGCCAATTTGGAAGGAGCAAATCTTACGGGCGCGTTGGTAGACCGAGTGACGTTGGATAATGCTAATTTGAAGAATGCTATCTTCCAAGAAGCCACGATGATACGCTCTCGTTTCTACGACGCCGACATCACTGGCGCTGATTTTTCAGATGCGATTATCGATCGCTATCAAGTGTCTCTTCTGTGCGACAAAGCCAGCGGGGTGAATCCCTTAACCGGTGTCTCAACGCGAGATAGTTTAGGCTGTCGCTAAGATTGGCTCTGATAGGTGGTTGAAGGCTTCCCAGTTGAGGACATCTTGGAGTAGCGTTTGATAACCGGCAACGTTGGGGTGCAGACCATCTGAACATAAGTGTTTGATACACCAATCATGACCGCGCGATCGCCACAGATCAAAAATATCCAGATAAGGAATCTGATGCTTTAGGCAGGCAATTCGCGTCGCTTCTTTGTAGCGGTACTGGTCAGCATGATTGAAGTAGAAGCAATTGAGAAACGGCATCTTCGCTTCATTCACCGGCACCATACCGACAAAGAACACCGGACACAGTTGCCCCGCTTGATGGAGCAGGTTAGCGAGTTCTGCCTGGAAAGTCTCAAAATCTGTATAATTTCGCCCATCAGGACGACCAAGACGGGCAGAATCATTCACACCAATCGAAAGGATAATGGCATCTGGGACACGATTCTTGAGTTCACCGCGATGCTTAAATTCATGTTCAAGCCGCGCTTGCACTTGTTTGACTCCATCGCCCCGAACACCCAAATTGTAGAGAATATGACCGGGGCTATCTGGCGACATCCACTGGCGTCGCAGTCTCTCTACCCAGCCGCCTCCTTCTGGGTCACCAAATCCATAGATCAGGCTGTCACCGAGGACAACGATTTTTAAGGGTACTTGATGGGTGGGACGGATTGACTGGAAGCTAGGACTAACAAGTGTTTGCATAAGCAGTAGTAGTCAGTCAGGTTTTATCAACAACTCGACACATTTACAAGAATTTACATAATCTTACGCTATTACTTGCACCGAGCGTTAAGTGAGCGCCTTTCAATCATTATTGACAAGCTTCTCGTGTTGATGTCAGGAGAAGGTTGATATCTTCATCAACTCTTCTATCTTCTGGCTGTATAATTTGCGAGACTTTTACGTTTGTCTTAGCCGTTTTCCTCCAACTTCAAGGTTGAAGTGCGATCGCCACTGGGAATGCTACGTTTCAGCAAGATATGGCAATCTCGCTTAGGACGGTTGTATAAAAAGCCCTAACATTAACCTAGTCATTCTAGAGGAACACCGTCAGTGCAACAATACTCCTCTTGGTGAATTATTCCATTTTGGCAACTTTGTCATGCGGGTATTTTGTCCCTCTGCCGACGAAGGATGTCAGCCCCACACTTGTCACCCCGGACTCCTGTTAGACTGGAGGTTGAAATCTGGCTTTAGCTAGTCAGCCCCTGAGGCTTGACGCTAAGAACTTGTTTTTCAACCTCTGACAACAACTTCTAACGACGATTGATGCTGCACAAACGTTACCACCAGTTTGATTCGAGTCAAATTATGCATCGCGCCGAGGAGCTGATCAGTGCAGCTTCCAATCGCTATCGGATTACCGTGCAAGTAGCGAATCGTGCTAAACGCCGTCGCTATGAAGACTTTGAGAATATTGATGATCCCATGATGAAGCCAGTGCTACGGGCAATTATCGAGATGTCCGATGAATTGACTCAACCAGAAATTATTGGGGATTAGACTCACGACAAATAGCTCTCAATCAAGGCCGGGGCGGGTTTGTCTGGAATTTTATAGTGTATCCACATAAAGATAGCCGCTAAACTTGTCCCCACACATAATCGCTCTCGCGTTCAAAATGCTTAAAGCGAACCGAAAAGGTATCAAGTGGCGGCTGACGCTACGTTTAACAATTGCCACATTAACGGGCATCTGTCTTTTTTTAGGACCCGCAGAGGTTAGAGGCTCCAGTATCTTTAAGTGGCTTGGTGTACAGCCTGCTGCCGCCCAATTTTCCATACCCCAAAATGCTGGGCGGCGAGTTTATGAGTTATTACCCAATCTGCCACTAGAGAACCAGTATGTCAGTAAAGAGACTGGGAAAGTCGATGAAAATAACACCCTGATCAGTCGCTTAATGCGGTATCACATCTTTGTGAAACGCCGTCCACCAATGTATCGGTTGGATTGGAAGTTGACCTTCGCTGACTACTTGGGTGCGAACAATTACTTGGTGGAATCCCAATATCCCAGCGCTGAAATCTTAAAAGAAAATCCGATGGAAAGCGATCGCAAGGCTATTGAAAAGCTGACTCGCTCACAGCGAGAGGCTTTGGTCAATGTCTTAGTTAGCATCTTCAATACCAATACGACCCAAGCACCTGCACAGCCAACCAGTGGAACACCCAGCGCAGCGCCGCCCCCACCCACCTCCTCCAGTCCCAGCACAGCGCCCTCTCTCCCTAAACCCGGCGATGCTCAATTACTCAAACCTTAGACATGGAAAGGGTTGTTAAAACTGGAGCCGGTTGGCGTTTGGGTTGGAATCCTCAAGCCACGAACTATCAAGGATTAGTCGGTGGAGATGATTGGGCGATCGAGCTAACTAAGGCAGAGTTAGATGACTTTTGCCGATTAGTAGGGCAGTTAGCCCAGACAATGAGCCAGATGGCAGATGAGTTGATGGATGAGGAAAAAATCACCTGTGAAGCAGACAGCGACTTGATTTGGCTGGAAGTGGAAGGCTATCCCCATGCCTATACCCTGCGTTTTATCTT
>NZ_DATNPA010000439.1:0-9074 GCF_036703385.1 Allocoleopsis sp.
CATGCGATCGCCGCTTTGAAAAACTTCCCAACGGCGCACCAGCAGTTAGAGCAACTGGCGGCTGACGAGAACCTAACACCTGTCTTAAAGCAAGGAGTTGCGATCGCGCTGGCACAATGGCACGTTTAGGGATGGGGAATAGAGGATGGGTCACAGGTTGGCAGGGACAGCAAGCTCAAGATTTAAACCTCCAACCTCCAACCTTCAACCCTCCAACCTCCAACCTCCAACCTCCAACCCTCCAACCCTCCAACCTCCAACCCTCCAACCTCCAACCTTCAACCTCCAACCTTCAACCTTCAACCTTCAACCCTCCAACAAATTAGCCATTTAAGCCTGATAAACCAACTTCCAGCTCACCATTAATAAGAGCGAGTAAATAACAAATCGCAGGGTACGTTGAGGGATAATTTTGCAGAGCCTAGCACCTACCAGTACCCCTGGTACCGTACCCAACCAGATAGGCAATACCAAACTCCAGTCAACAGTTCCAAGGCCGAGGTGTCCCAGGGAAGTAAACAGCAACAAAATTGCGGCTTGTGAAATATCTGTACCCACCAATTTACGAGAGTCAAGGCGGAAAAAGGCAATTAGCACCAGTGCAAACATCGAACCGGAGGACACACTAGTCAGACCCACCATACAACCTAAAACCGCACCCACACTGACACTTTGAAGACGACCCGACTTGGTTTTTAAGTCAAACTTGGGCAGTTCAGGTAACTTTAACTTAGGCACAAACGTCTTGAGCAGTAACTGCGCCAGTGCCGACACGGTAACCAATAGCATCATTGCACCGATCAAGCGGAGCAGGATGTAATCCAGGTTAATCGCTCCCGTATGCTGGAGCAGATATAAAATTCCGACGCCAGTCAGGGAACCAGGAACACTCCCTAAGGCCAGCCATTTGACTACTTGCAGGTCAATCGTTTGCTGCCGCCAGTGCTTGACACCGCCGATAAGCTTCATTAACGTGGCAGCCACCACATCAGAACTAACCGCGATCGAAGGTGGTACTTGGAACAGGAAAATCAACATTGGGGTGATGAGCGATGCTCCACCCACTCCTGTTAAACCAACGATGATGCCAACGAAGAAGCTCAAGAACGGTAGTAGTAAATAGTGCATAGGGCTGTCCTGTCTCAGAGGGTTAGAGTGTGGAAGCGATTCCCTACCATTCAGGGACGCTCTGCGAGTGGCATAGCTTCGCTTCACGCTGGAAGTCCGCTTTAACGTTGCGGCTAAGACACAGCAACGCAGGCGGCCTATAGGCAGGTCTTAGACCCAGCCCCTATCCGCCAGTTCACGCACCTCTCTCTTTAACAAAGCTTTGGTTGATTTAATCTACAGTAAGTCTATCGACTTAATGATAAATCATTACTAGAATCTTATTCTGCTTCCTGTGGAATTGGCAAGAGTTGAACTCATTTCATCAACTCTTGTTATTTTTTAGGGGTAAACTTCATGAACTCTTTAAGCTTTTATGGCAGTAAAACCCAAGTTGCGAGACCCTCTGTAGAAGTGTGAGTAAATCTCGCATAAATTCCGCGTTCATAAGGCGTGATTCCAGAGCGTTAAAGCAGTCCGTCAGAAATTGAACTATAAGGGCAAAAACTGTTGTAATTTGTTCCTTTATAATTTATAATTTCTATCTTAAAAAATAGTAATTCTGAGAATTACATCCTAAATTTCACTCTTACAGGAGAATATTAGAGAATAGCAGGAGGTATTTCTCATATTAGAGAATTTTAGTTACATCTTTTTAAGAATCAATTGTCGGATTTTTTGACAAATTGACTCAAATCCAACAATTTTATACCGCCCTTCCCAACAACTAAAGGCAGTTTCCCATCCCACTTATCTATGGCTTGCTTGTCTAGTATCTCTGGAGTTAAGGTGGAACGCAGCAATCTTTGCGCTTCAGCCTCTCCTCTGGCTAAATTCACCTTGGCTTCAGCCTCTTTTAAGGCTCTCAGCACCACAAAACCTGCCTTTTTTGCTTCCTGCTCAGCAATTTGTTTCGCCTCCACAGCATCACTAAATCGCTGCGAAAAGTGGACATGTACCAGAGATATATCATCAACCTGAATGTGATAGCTAATCAATCTTGTCGTTAATGTTTCGTCTACCCCAGCTTTCACTTCTTCTCGTTTGGTAATGATTTCTTCAGCGGTGTACTCGGCTATGACAGCTTTGATGACTTCTTCTACGGCTGGGTTGATAATCCTCTCCACAACTGCCGTCTCGTCGCCAACTTGTTGAAAAATAGCATTAGCTTCTTCTGGGATAATATGCCAATTGAGAGCTACATCCGTGAAAACCTCTTGTAAATCTTTCGAGGACGCTTCGGCAGAAATTTCGTGCTTTTGTACTCGCACACTCAGGTTTTTTACGGTATTGACTAGAGGGATAATGAAGTGAAGCCCTTCTCCTAGTACTCTCTGTTGTACTTTACCAAACTGCATTAGCACACCTCGTTCCCCAGCATGGACAATCACGAAAGGGGAGAAGAGAATGGCTACCAAGGCTAAAATTAAAATCAGTCTAACGGCTCTGTAAAGAGATTTTTTGGATGTCATAATATATGAAATAGTCTTAGGAAAGCATTGCGATTCCTTCCCAAGACTTAGATTTAAAATATAAAGATATCAGAAATAGCAGTTACTAGCTTCTCAATAAACTTGAGAGGCGCGATCGCATCCATTGCTGCATCCTACTGTACCGAGTTATTCCCATTAATTACCGGAGAATAATACGGGAGCTTGAAGAATGTTAAACTGCACTAATGCCAGAATCACAAGACTGTAGACGGTTGAGGAAACTAGACCCGTTAATAACTGTTTTTTAAGGTTATGCTCTTTGGGCTGCTCTTGAAAAACATCCACAGCCCCTACTTGCATCAAGAGAATCCCTAAAATGTTAGAGAGCCAGTATCCTGCGATCGCACAAGGCAGAAGTAAATCTGGGTTCAACCAGCTACAGAGATACCCAAAACCATAAGCAATTGGCAAATTAAAAAACAGGTCATTCCAAAATGATAGGGGCGATAGTAAAAATCCCAGTACTAGAAGGAATCCGCCTCGTAACTTTTTCAGCCAGACTTTTATACTGAAGCCCTCTTGCACGGGCTGTTGTAACAGATCGGAGCCCACCTCTCCTACTCGGCTCAGCTCGTCAATAACTTGTTTGGCGTTTTCCATTATAAGTGCATGATTCCGATATACTTACCGTAGTTTAATCCAGGCCGTAAGTAAACGTCTAGTGCAAGAAGGCAGTTCGCGTAGCGTTCTCCTTCTTGAGTAGACAGGAGGCAGAAGGCAGAAGACAGAAGGCAAGAAAGTTTGTATAGTAAGCTTTTTAACCTTTTTCCACTGGATAGTTATTTAGGCCACGCTGCACTAGTAGGTTCTGAAGTGAGCAGTGAGCAGTGAGCAGAAAAACAACATCCTTGAGTAGTAAAGTTATCCGATTTCATTAAGAAGGTTGAGGAATACTACGGTGAGGGTGCTTTAATTGACTACGCGATTGTCAATACCGAACCGATTAACGAGATGCTGCAACGCGTCTATGCTACTGAAAACAAGTTTCCCGTCGAGCCAGATTTGCAGGAGTGTCAGAAACTAGTGACCAAACAGGTAATCAGTGGCAACTTCGTGAAGGGAAAAACGATTTTGCGTCACGATAGTAGTCGGTTAGCCGAGATTTTAGCAGCTTTCCGCGAGAATCCCTCTCTTGCAATCGTTGATTCCTGACGGGGTAACTTTCAAGCAGGCGACTACTGAAAAGCTTGCCGGAGCGCGATCGGCTTGATGCTTATAGAGCCACTATACATCGCTGATACCGTATGCGATCGCTCTCATTTTTCGGTCTACTGAATTTAAGAGTTGATCAGCGACGAGGAGGACAGTAGACTGAATGTTCCTCTCTCGTACATGATGAATAGGCCCAAGGCAATCAGCACAAAAGGGACGATCGCATGACCGTAGCGGCTTAAAACCTGAGCAATCTTAGGTTGACGGGTCAATTGATAAGCCACAATACACCAAACTCCGACCATGACAAAAAAGACGGCGAGAATGACTCCCAATTTAACGAGGTTACTTCCTGCGAACAGCGGGATGTAGATGCTGATATTGTCACCGCCATTGGCAAAGGTTACCGCTGCTACTTGATAGGTTTGGGGAGCAAGGACGCTAGAAACGAAAGATGCGATCGCATTCCTGGGCGAGGCAGACTCAAAATCATGGGTGACTGTCTGCACCTGTTCTGTCTCTTCTTTTTGCCGAGTCACCAGTTGCTTAATACCAATGGCAATGGGTAGAAGTCCGAGTAATCCAATCCACTCGCGAGGTACCACCAAACCACCAAAAAATCCTGGTAAGCTGGCGAGGATGAGGAGTGTAAAACCCAGGTACTGACCGACTACAATATGACGACGCCGGAAGTTGGCATCGACTTGGGCAAAAAATAGCAGCAGGATAACGATGTCATCGATATTAGTGGCGACGAAGGCCGTTATCGCTTCAGGGATAGCGGTCCCAATTTCACTCATTAGGGAGTAGATTTGTTACTCAAATGCCAGGTTATACAAAGGGTTGAGGGGGGCTGTGAAGACAAAATAAATCACCCCAGCTCCCAAAAGCGTCAGGACAAGGCTGAAGAGAAGCACCCAGCGGTCTGGCGGTTCATAGGTATCTGCGTCAATATCGTGGCGCACGGCGAAGTAGTGCTGGGTTGAGAATAATACTGTTAGCAGACCGACTAAAGAGAAGACTAAGCCCAACTTCCATCCCGTGCCGGGATGGGGTACTAAGGGCGGTTGGAAGTGGCGAAGGCGAACGATGACAACGCCAAAACCCATAAGTGCGATCGCAGTCCGTATCCATGCTAGGTAAGTGCGCTCGTTCGCTAGGTGGTCTCGCACTCGTGATGGATTGCGCCGACCTTTCTGCTTGGCTTCTACATCTGGGGATTGTGTATCTACCTGAGTCGGTTTGTTTTCGGGTTCTGTCGGCCTAAATAGTAACTGCATCAATAAACACCCGCAATTTTTAGATTAAATGTACAAGTCAAACATTGATCAGTTATCAGTGAGCAGCGACTAGGTTACAGTGGGGTCTTGAACCCACCACTTCTGCCTTCCACGCTCATAGCTTTGGGTTAACAGTTGCGCTTGAGAAGTTAAAGCTTTTCTAGGGGAAGCTCTACTACTCAAGGATTTTGTTTCTATTCACTGGTCACTGCTCACTGTTCACTGGTACTGAAGAACGGCGTTTAGAAGGAGCTAAAGCCAAAATCTGAGATTTTTTAGAATCCATATCCTATTTTCCCAGATTTTCCCAGATTTTGGCTCTCATCCGCTGGAGTGAGGTATCTCAAGAACACAACTGTGTCTAAATCTAGCGTATGTTTAACGAGAGAAACTTGTTGGCAAAAGCTCTGTTAAACGAAGCCTTTTGCCTTTTAGCGTCTGTTGAGATAGCTCGGCTTTGGGGCAACTGGCTGCAATTCGGGTTGAGCTTGGGGCTGAGGCTGTGGTTGAGCTTGGGGCTGAGGCTGTGCTTTAGGAGAAGTATCGGATTTAACGGTGTCTTTTGCGGGATTGGTTGTCATTACAACAAAATTATCTCCCTTCGATTTTTTGGCAGCGGGTGCATTGGCAACTCGTGTATCGATCGCACTTTGGGGCACATTGGGAATAAACCAGTTCGTTTCACCGGCTTTGAGGGATTGAGTAGGAGGAATACTAAACTCAAAGGCACCTGTGTCTTGATTCGTCTTAACGATTAACTGAGTTCCATCAACCACCTTGATTGCCACAGGGCCTGCCAATTCTTGCTCTTGTCCGTTAGAGCTAATGGTTGTTTGCCCATCGCTGGGTAGATAAACACCTTGACAATCCCATTTCTTTTTGGTCGTTTGACCATCGGCTAAGAAATAAAGGCCATTGTCGTATGGGTAGCTGTCTTCGTAATCGTCATCATCAAACTTGGGTTTTGGCCCGTAGACAGCTAGTGTCTTTCCTGTTTCATTTCGACACTGCCCCCAGCTCATTCCCGTCTCTAGCGCATATTTCTGAAACTCTAACTCATCAATTTTCTTCTGAATTTCCTCAGGATTAGAGTTTTCCGTCTGAGCTTGTGCCTCTTGCTCCATCTTCAATTGATTAAGGGATTGAGTTACCTCTATGTAGTCAGGATTTTTGAGAAATTTTGGCTTGTCGGCAAATGCAGGTTGAGCAAACACTAAATTTGCTATAAAAATAAAGGCAATCAACACAGAGGTTATGAGTTTCATAATTTTCTCCTTTTTAAGCTTTTGGACTGGATTCTGGAGAATCTCTTGACCTTTCAAGATTGACAAGATTGTAGCGGGCTTCAGAATCGATATTCTGGATTTTGCAAATCTTTTAGGTCAGTTTAACTATTTTAGCATTTAAATTTTTTTTTATCCTCAAAAATCTAATTATTCTGGAATCTTTTTCCTGTTTTTTTTACTAGCAATTTTGGATTTTTCATTCATTTTTTTCGGTTCATACCCCATCTTTACTCAAGCTCAGGCTTGTGGGTGGAACAAATCTCAACTCTGTAAGTCCCGCACCATTTTGATCGAGGCCAATCCAAAATCCAAAATCTAAAATCCGTTGACCCCGTTTCAATTTTTCGCAAGTTCTTCCAATCGTCCGTTAATGCTGAATAGAGCCGCCAAACATGCACAACTTGCCCCTAGCGCGAGTGGAGTCAAAGCTTGACTTTCTAAGACAATGAATACACCTAATCCCATCAACACAAAAGGCACGAAGGTATTACCATAACGGCTCAAAAGGTGGGCGATCGCACTCTGATGAGTTAATTTGTAGGCTGTGTAACACCAAACTCCTACTAACAGAAAGAATATGCTGAGGATTCCGAGTAGACTCTCGAAGCTACTGCTGGCAAACAAGGGTACATAGATGCCAATATTGTCACTACCATTTGCCACGGTGACGGCGGCTACACTGTAAGCTTGGGGAGACAGCAAACTAGCAAATGGGGATTCCTGCGGCGACTGTATCTCTTCGTCACCCTCCTCATCGGAATCGCTGTCCCGACTCAGCAAACGCATCAATCCAAATGCGATCGGAACCAAACCTAAAAGTCCAATCCAGTGTCGTGGCAAGATTAAGCCACCAAAGAAACCGGGAAGACTAGCAATGACCAGTGCCGCGAAGCCGAGATACTGACCGATAACGATGTGTCGTCTGCGGAATGTGGCATCTACCTGAGAAAAAAACAGCAGCAAAATGACAATATCGTCGAGGTTGGTAGCACTAAAGGCGGCTAGTCCAGTGGGAATTGAAGTTACTAATTCGTTCATCTTTCTATCTCTTCTCCTGAGTTCCCTGATGAGTGATTAGTTATTAGTCCTGGGTTATGGGTAAATCGTATCGTGGCTACAGACTAATGATTATCCAATTACAAAATTAAAAGTCATCAAATTCATCAAATCCAACAGGAACAGTTTCAATAATCCTATCTCTGTTGTCGAATTTAGCGTGGATGGCTTCAACCCCCTGCTCCATTGAGATGACAATTTCGGGAGAACGCACTCTTTGTAGGATGAACCATCCACACGTTAGGAGCAGGTACATCAAGAATAGGTAAGGAAACGCATCGTAAGGAGCCTCTGGAACTGGGAACAGTTTGCTACCGGGAATTCCCACGCAGCCCAGAACGGGAATCATCATGAACCCAACCCCTGAAGCTGAAAATAGCAGATGTTGTGGACGCAGTTTTCTAATTTGGCGTAAGTAAACTGGTGCTGCGATCGAAATCAGGATGTAGACGGTGAGAAAGCCGAAACTCGCGATCGCTCCCAAGTAACCCATGCAGTCGAACAGCTTGATGTGAAACAGGGACATTCCAGCCGGTACCAAAAACATGAGCAGCGAACACATCGTCACCGCAATATGAGGTGTGCGATTGGATGAGTGTGCCGAACCCAAGGAGGAGTGAAACAAGCCATGACGCGCCATCGTGAAGAAGATGCGAGCGGCTGGATTGATACTACCCAGTACACAAGCAAAGAAGCTAAACAGGGCACTGAAGGCAACTAACTCTCCCAGGAAACCGACTCCTGCTTGTTGGGATAAGAAACCTAGAGGCTCTTCCGTAGAGGTAATCGACACTCCAGTTCCGCTAAAGCCCAACACCTCAATATAAGTCATCGAAACGAAGAATAAGCCTGCCATTAAGGCACTGCCGATCACCGCTCTGGGAATGCTTTTTAAGGGATTCTTCGCTTCATCACCCAGAGATGTGGCACTTTCAAAGCCAGAGAAACCAAACATGACGAGAACCAGTCCCATTGCCACGTTGCCTGGAGTGACACCTTGCAGAGTGAGCTGGGACATATCCAGAGCAAAGCCTTTGTGTGCCCAGATAATGATTCCCAAGACTGTAATTAGGACGAGGGAGGCTCCCTCCATCCACAGCATCGCCATCGCTGAAAGCTGGATATCTTTATAAGCGGCGTACCAGGAAATAGCTGCGCCGATCGCTAACAAAGTGATGGTCGAGGGGTGGATGCCTATATGACCGATTAAGTTACTGCTAAAGTTGGCAAAACCGCACAGAACCGACATTCCCGTAAATAGATAGGCTAGCACCAAACTCCAGCCGCAGATTACACCCGCCGTTGGGCCGAGCCCTTTGACAATGTAAGAGTAGAGTGAACCAGGAGAAGCTGAACGACTCGCGAACTGGTTGATGTTGATACTGACAAATACCAGCCCAATCATGCCAATCACGAAACTGAGCCAGGTACCGTTTCCTGAAAGGGCAACGATCAAGCCTAAATTGGATGCGGGTATAGTTGTCGGTGCAATAACGGCAAAAGATTGAGCGAGTACTTCCCCGAAGGGAAGGCAGTCTGGCTTCAAGCCATGAACACTTCGATGTTTTTGCTTCGTTTTGGTCATAGTCCTCTATAAAATCTCCTTTCACGGTCGAGCGATCAGCTTGGTTGGTGTATTACTTGCGATCGCTTCCTGGGGACGATGCCCTTTGGGCAATTGCGTCTGGACTCGGCTGAAA
>NZ_DATNPA010000440.1:0-7390 GCF_036703385.1 Allocoleopsis sp.
AGGGGAAGATGGAAGTGCGATCGCATCCCCTAAGTTGTTTGGCATAACGGCTTGCAATCGCACACTATAGTTCACTTAACCCTTTGTCGCTTTTGCAGTAAAAACTCAGCGAAATCCTGCACCTCAGTTAACAAATCCTCCGATAGCTCATCCAAAACAGCAGCTAATCTTGCCCGTACCCCCGCCGTTTCTTCGACAGGTTTGACTAATTGCAACTGATGAGGATAGACCATTTCCACAGCAAGGGTTTCCAGAAAAGACTCTGCATCTTGGCGATTAGCTGGGACGAAATTCTCTGCTGCATCGTACTTCACCCAGTCGCCAAACAGTTCTACCATGTAGGCTTCGCCCTCTTTAAAAACTTCGACAACAGCACCCAGTGTCCCTGGTGGTGCCGTACCCCCATCAGTTAAGGCGATCGCTTCGGTCAACTTCACTGAGTCAAACAGCTCAAATCTAGTCATTGCTGTCCTCCCTTCCGGTCTGGAAATGCTGTCACAAATCTAGCTATGTCCTCTCCAAATAGCACAATCCAAACTGTTAAAATCTGCCGGGACAAACCTGTTGACCCCGTAATAGGAACAGAAGCTTGGTAGCGATCGCTTACAAGGCACTGCCCCAGGGAACGATGGCCTAAACCACTGCTAAAGGCGATCGCAACTTAACTCAACCATCTGCATGATTTATATTCACATAGACTTGAAATTGTCAAGGAAGATAATCGACAATTTAGAGAAATCTAACTTCTGGATGAGTTCTCCCTTAGTTTTGACTACACCCAAGTCTCGATTTTCTGACTCTGCAAACTACTTATACTGAGTTATTAGCTTTGAATCAAAATCTCGTGGGCGAAAACCTAACCCTAGCTGCTCAATAACCGTTTCGATTACTCTCCACTTGACTAACCTGCTAATACATCACCCAACTCAAGATGACCACACAGCTACACAAGGCTATGCTTGCCAAATGCCAAACTGGCATCCAGGGACTTGACGAAGTTACCAATGGGGGATTGCCTCAGGGGCGTCCAACATTGATTTGCGGCAAGGCAGGCAGTGGTAAAACGCTGATGGCAATGGAGTTTCTTGTACGCGGCGCAGTACACTACGGTGAACCGGGCGTTTTTATGTCCTTTGAAGAGTCTGCCGAAGAACTAACGCAAAATGTCGCTTCACTGGGTTGGGATTTGCAGGCGCTGATTGCCTCCAAGAACATGGCGATTGATTACGTTCATATTGAACGGAGCCAGCTCGAAGAGATCGGTGAATACGATCTGGAAGCATTATTCATTCGGCTGGGTTATGCCATTGACTCTATCAAAGCCAAGCGAGTTGTCTTAGATACAATCGAGGTACTTTTTGGGGGCTTATCCAACGATGCGATCGTGCGGGCGGAACTGCGGCGGCTGTTTCTCTGGCTCAAAGATAAGGGTGTTACAGCTATTATCACGGGTGAAAGTGGCGATAACATACTGACGCGGCATGGTTTGGAGGAATATGTTTCCGATTGTGTTATCCGGCTCGATCAGCGCGTGAGTGATGAACTTTCAACTCGACGTTTGCGCATTGTTAAGTATCGTGGCTCCAGGCATGGCACTAACGAATATCCATTTTTAATCGAGGAAGATGGCATTTCCGTTTTACCCATCACCTCCATCGGCTTAGAACATGAGGTATCCACCGAACGAATATCCACTGGCATTGAGCGGCTCGATACCATGCTGGAAGGTAAGGGATTTTTTCGGGGTAGCAGTATCCTGATTTCCGGCACCGCTGGCGCTGGCAAAAGTTCTATAGCTGCCCATTTTGCCAACGCTACTTGTCGGCGGGGGGAACGATGCCTCTATTTTGCTTTTGAGGAATCAGCCAACCAAATTATCCGTAATATGCGATCAATTGGCATCGACCTGGAAATATTAGTAAAAAAAGGTCTGCTGAGAATCCAAGCCTTGCGTCCTACCTTCTATGGCTTAGAAATGCACCTCGTTAAGATGCATCAGTTGGTCAACAAATTTAAACCAAGGGTTGTGATTATCGATCCGATATCCAATCTGACCTATAGCGGCAACGAGATTCAGATCAAATCATTCTTGATGCGGCTGATTGATTTCCTGAAAATGCAGCAAATCACTACTTTGTTGACCTGTCTAAATGCAGACGGCAATCCTTTGGAACAGACAGACGTGGGTATTTCATCCTTAATGGATACCTGGTTGCTGCTGCGTGATATTGAAAGTAATGGTGAGCGCAATCGTTTACTTTATCTCCTCAAATCTCGTGGCATGGCACACTCGAATCAGGTGCGTGAATTCCGTTTAACGAGTTCCGGGGTGGAATTAGTGGATGTGTATCTCGGGACTGAGGGCGTGCTGACAGGTACGGCACGGGCTGTACAAGAGGCACAGGAAAAAGTAGCTGCATTAGCCCGTCGGCAGGAAATCGAACAGAAGCAACGTGAACTTGAACGGAAACATCAAGTAATGGAATCCCAAATAACAGCTTTGCGATCTCAGTTTGAGGCTGAAAAAGAAGACATAAACAGAATGATTCAGCAAGAAGAGCTACAGGAGCAAAGCAGGCTTCAGGAGCGAGTAGAACGGGCGCAGTTCCGTCAGGCAGATAAAGTTGACAATGTAGCAGACTGACTAGGAAGGAAATTGAATGGTTAGCGGCAGCAATATAGTTATGAATAATTCAGTAGAAGGGAAGGAGAGTTCATCCGAAATCTCCCAAAGTTATAAAGAAGAGTTTGAGCAATCTATCTTAAAGCTAGAGATAGAAAATTATGTTTTTCGGTTGTATGTTGCCGGAAATTCTCCTAAATCTGTACGTGCTATTCAAAACCTGAATAAAATCTGTGAAAAATACATAAAAGGACATTATGAAATTGAGGTAATTGATATTTATCAGCGACCTGAACTTTTAGAACAAGAGCAAATTTTTGCTATACCAACCCTGATAAAGAAGCTGCCACCTCCTTTACAGAGGTTAATTGGCGATATGACGAATATAGAAGAAGTTGTCATTTGTTTAGGTCTTTGAGATTCAAACTGTAGGGAAGGCAGACGGCAGAGGGCAGAAGGCCAAAGGGAAGAAGAGAAAAGATTGAGTTCCTCCTGTCCAGCGATCGCACTCTCATTCAAAACGATTGTTTTCAGGTGACCAGCGCCTCAAGCTGTAGGTATTCTTCCCATTCAGAACTAAAGCCGCAGGGCCACCATCCTCTAAGTCTGCGATCGCCGTCAGTGAGGTATTGGCATCTTGGGACAATTCGCTGTATATCAAGGTTCCGTCGTCGGAAAAAATGAGAGTTAGGGGTCTATACAGCTCATTGTTCTCTACAGGTCGCTTGTTATTTAGCGTTTTTAAGGCTCCAAAGATGCGGTCTTCGTACAACGTCAACACCGCATCTGGCTTGTTGTTACCCGTTAGCTCAACCAGTTGAACCGACCATTGCCCCATTTCCTTGAGCATGGCTGCATTAGTCGGCAGTGCGCCAGACTTAAGATGACCACTCTTCACTAACTCGCCCCTGAGTGTCGGGAGAAGTGCTGATACCCACTGAGGCTGTACTTGGTTGAGGCTGGATACGGTCGTAGAAGACGGTTCTATCCATTGAAGGGCGGCGTCTGTGTAGGCCAGAAGGCGACTTTTTGCAGCGGAGTCAGCGGTTTTGAAGGTCGGTAACACATCACCTGCTGCCAACAATTGGAGGACACCACCTTGGAAAGAGACCGCTTTCACCGTCGCTTGGGTGGATTCCTGGCGTCCCTCGGCATTCCAGACGGTAATCTGAATTTGGGACTCCGTGCCTAAGCCGAGATAGTTCCACAGCTGCTTGGCACTGACTGAGTTGGGCAGGAACAAATTAGAAAAAGGGGCTTGCCACCAGCGTTGACCATCGTGGAAGGCCGCAACCTGCACCTGATACCAGACTTGTAGTGGCTCTAGTTGTAGATTCGGAACACCACCTCGCTCTGGGGGGGATGCTGTAGGGGAGACGGTAGGAATGGGACTGGCTTGGGCAGAGGCAGGTGGAGTCGGGATGTTGCCGATGGGGGCAGAAATGCGACCCGCCATGCTACTCCCTTCATTTTGCCCCTGCCCATCTTCTGGTTGCAGCCAATCCTTTGGATTGATACTTAACACAGGTTGTGCTGTACCAATAATTCGACTTCCCTGAGAGTTGGCGGGGGACGCTGTACCCAAGACCGTATCTAGACGGTCGAGTAATTCGTTGATTGAGGAGTAATTGACGGATTTATCTGTAGAGTGTTGCGCCAACCACGCGATCGCTTTTAATCGTCCTTGCTTTGCCGCCAAAATCAACGCGCCCCAAGCTTTCACCTCCATGTTATTGGGATTCACCTTGAGCGCCGTTTCAACCCGATCCAACAATCCTCCCGAATCAGTCTTGAGCAGGGTGACAATGTCTTGTGCCTGCACCCCTGGCACGAACGACTGGAAGATGAGCAACGCATCTGCCCAGCGACCATCCATTAAATTTGCCATGATCGAAGAACTAGGGCTTGCCCATGCTTGCTTGGCTTGGGATTGTGTAATCTGTGCGTGTAATTGAATCAGGTCTATTTGCGCTTGGGCAGCCGCTGACCCATTATTTTTCTTCGGGGATTGCAACAATTGCAGGGCGGGAGACCACAACCCATGACGGGCTAACAACAGGGCATTGCGAAAAGTTGGAGTGTCTAATGCAGGCTGGATTAGGGAAATTTCCTCCAGAACAATCGGGTTGGGCACAAAATTGCGAGGACGAAGCTGGTAAACCTTGAAGCGCGGTTCTAAACCTACGGTTTGATTAATAACTAATTCCGATTTGGCATCGCCGGTTACTTGCTGCCAATCGGGACTTTGTTCGTTCGGGGTTGTCCACTGCAACATCACACTCAGGTGCATCTGGTCGGGGTTGTAGTGAACCACCTGTCCGTAGGTCATGGGTGTGTCACCACTCAGCCGTTGACCAGAGAGATTGAACCAGAAACCAGGTTCTGGAGCTTTGTCGTCAAAGCGACTCAGTTTTGTTAGAGGCAGGGAACGAGATTCCGTGGCCTGATCTGCTTGGGTATTGAGTAGGGAAGAAAGGACAAAATACTCTTCAGGGCCTGCAATCTCAAGCTGAGTTGCCAGTTGATAATATCCCGGCTTAGTAGGCTGATACACTCTCAATTGAACAATCTGCTCACAATCGAGTTGGCAAGCTGGCGGAGATTTCGAGATGGGCAACAACAGCGCTGTCGAACCGTCATCGATGCCATTTTTAGAGAGGAATAGCGCTTCTCCTGGAATCAGTCCACTTTGGCGAACCTCGCTCTGAATCGTCTCAAGGGTTTTTGGCGGTGAAGAGTCAGAAACGGAAATACGAGTCCACTGTGGCAAATATCGATTGAGCCAAACCACCGCATTGGGGTTGACCATAAGCAGTATGGCTAGCCAGATGCCCCCAACAACCACAGCGCCTGAAGCCACTAAAATAGCGAGTGCGCCTAAGCTAACCAGACAACCCTTCAATCTTGCTTTTTGCTTCAAGGGGGGCGGCTGAACTTGGTGGGGTGAGTTCGCCATCGACTGGCGGCGAACGAGTGACTGACTAGAACCCCCTGAACCCGTCCCGACTGGTTTGTCCAAAGGTTTCTTGACCCGTCGCGTGTTTTTGACGGATGGTTGGCGCTGTGGTGAATCTTGAGGTGTTTTCATCGCTATTTTTAATCTCCGGCTCCTATTCCCTAATCCTGATGCCCGGATAACACCTGTTCATAGAGTTTACCAGCACGTTCCCAAGTATATTTTTGTTCCATCAGCGATCGCGCCTTCTCTGAAAGTTGTTTTCGCAATGAGCGGTTTTCAAATAGGCGGCTAACGGCGTACACATACTCAGTTGACTCCAAAACTTCCGGCACTGGATTCCCTCCTACAACTTCCAGCATGGCCTCCGGATACCGCTGTTGAATTTCCGGGAACACCTCCAAGCTAAAAAAACAGGCTGCATCAATGTTTGGGCGATTATTCATTGACCCGCATAATATCAGTCGGTGTCCTCCAGGGTTACAAACACGCTTAGGGTACACACTGAAATCAACTCCATTGAGAATCACCCAAATCTGACCCTCCGGCTCGAACGCAGCTAACTCACGCTTATCTTCGGGCGTTGTAACCACAATCTCAGTGAACTTAGCACAATATCGCTCCTCATAGCGACGTAGCAGCGCCAAATTCAACGGCTCAAAGTTTTCTCTATCAGTAGTTATAAATTTAACGATGAGGAATTAGAGATACTACATTCATATAAATTAGCTAAATTAGCTGGAACGAAGCAAATTCTGAGTTTAAGATTAATTAAAAAGGGAGAGCCTTTAGAGGGGCGTCGAATTTGGCAAAATTCCATTCAAATATCAGGACTTTTTCGCAAAGCAACCCTTGGGCTAATCTTGTCTTACTTACCTTTAATCCTTAAATTTTATAAATGACCAAATTGCGAAAGCTTGAAAATGACTGCATCCAAAATTGTATAAGGCAAGGGGGTTATATGGATACGGTTGAGCTGAAGTTGATTTTGAAATTATTGACGTTTGAAGATTATAGGGCACCCTTATCTAAAATCCAGCTTAATCCTACAATTTCAGAGACTGAGCGAGAGGAGATTTGCGGCAAGCTGTGCGATCGCGGATTTCTGGTGTGTTCCTATAAAATTAGCAAGTTTAAGATTGCTCCTCCCGGCAAATTCTTTCTGAAGCAGGACTCTGATGACTTACCCCTGACAACGCAGGAACGCAAGGTACTTCGAGCAAGCGCTCAAGGTAGGATAACGGCAAAAGAAACTGGCATTCCTGCTGAAGAACGACAAACCGTCATCCAAAGCTTGGCAGAGCGAGGATTGATTGAGGTAAAACCAAAGCACCAAAAAATTCAAGAGGTCTGGTTATCAGAACGAGGGAAAGAGTATCTGCAATATCAGTACAACCCTAGCGAAAGCTGTTCTGTTCTTAGTCCAGAGTTACTGAGTCATTATATCCAGTTTTTGCGGAAATCCTTCCAAGAGGTTCTGCCAGCACAGTCTATGGAGACAAAGACTCTCAGCGACGATAAGATTTTACTCACAATTGAGGAATTAGAGCGCCAATTAGTAACGGATAACGGTCTGCCAATTTGTCACTTGCGTGAGAAATTACATCCACTGCTATCGAGGGAAGAATTAGATGAGTCACTCTACCGCCTAGAACAGCTTGAGAAGATTGAGCTGACTGCTTTACGAACACCAACTGCTTATACTTTTAGTTCAGAGCAAATTGATGCGGGAATTGTTCAGGAGGTAGGGGCTCCCCTGTTTTTTGTGACATTGAAATAAATTTTGCTAGGGTAGTAAGGGCAGGCGTTTT
>NZ_DATNPA010000441.1:0-25879 GCF_036703385.1 Allocoleopsis sp.
TGGCATTCTCAATCGCAGCAGCGTCGGCACTGAGGGCAGCTTGAATATTTGCCACATCTGCCTTGGCTGCCCCTACAGCGGCTACTGCATTTTCCACGGCATTGCGATCGGCGGTGACGGTTGCCTGTTGTGTGGCGGCACTCGTCTCAAACTGCTCCGCCTGTGCTTTGCTGACAGCCCCCTGACTCAACAGATCGCGGTAGCGTTGGGCCTGCACGTTGTTATTTTTCGCCTGTGCTTCGTCTTTTGCCACGTTCGCTTTCGCTTGATTCACTTGTGCGATCGCTTGCGCTACTTTAGCTTGGGCTTGTTGCAACTGGGCGATATCTTTTCCTCGGTTGGCTTCGGCTTGGCGGAGTGCGGCCTGTAAGGGACGAGAATCAATGGTGAACAGGAGGTCGCCTTTCTTGACAGCCTGACCTTCTTTAAAATAGACACCTGTTAGTTGACCTCCGATTTGGGAATTGACAGATACAGTGGAATATGCGTCTGCTGTTCCCGTGCCTTGCACTAAGACTGGGATTGTTTTTTGAGTAACAGGGGCAACGACGACCGGCACAGGTCTTTTCTTACTCGCGTCAGGTTTGGTTGATTGAGCTTCGGAAGCTGCACAGGCAGATAGGCAGGTCAGACTCACCAGAAGTAGAGCCAATCGTCCGCTAAGGAGGCAAGTCCAAGGTGGCGAACTGCGATCGCCGTGTGGTCGCCATCTAGCGCGGGTGAGATTTGGAGCAATTGCATGCAACGATTTTGTCCCAAGTTTGTCGGTAGAATAGCTCATGCAAGCGAATGGGGAATAAAAGAGGAGCATTGAAATTCCAGGCAGACATCAGACAAGTAGATGCCTACAATTCGCTATGTACCACTAATCTCTCAGGGAGAACCTCCCGAATTAGTTAGATAAGCTAACAGTTAGTGTGACATATATTTATCCTTGCGATCACCCCTTGGGCGGTGCCGTACAGCCCTGACGCTCGTACCTCGCTACCGCTAGCGCTATCGGGCATGTTAGCGCAGCGGCACGTTAGCGTAGCGGGGCGTGAAGCCGAAGGCTATAGCGTCAGCGTCAGCCCAGTGCAAACCGCGAAGCGTCTCCGTAAGGAGAAGGCAATCGCTCCAGCACCGACCAGAGTGAGGAGGATAGTAGTCTATGCTGCCATGATTGTCTTGATATCCAGGAAACTCAAACCCTCATGAATTCGGAGCCATCCTCTACAGAGATAACGCCAGAGCAATGCGCCACCGAGGTGATGGAAACGATTCCCTTGGTGATGCAGTTTTTGCGATCGGAGATGCGAAGTCAAAACTCACCCGATTTGTCTGTGCCTCAGTTTCGGACGCTAGCCTTTCTTAACCGTCATCCTGGTGCATCGCTTTCTGATCTGGCAGAGCATTTAGGGGTCAGTCGCGCTACGGCCTCTGCCATCACTGAGCGTTTAGTACAGCGCAGCTTGGTAGACCGACGCGAACGTCCTGATGAACGCCGACATGTGGTTCTGAAACTCACTCAGGCTGGATCTGAGTATCTCCAGCAAATCCGCAAAACGACCCGTGCCCAAATAGCCACGATATTTGCCAACCTTTCACAGACTCAGTTGCAGCGTGTAGTAGAAGGACTAGTCATCCTGAGGGATGTGATTGAGGGAAAGGCATCCGAATCTGGCAACTAACAGTATTCTTGTAAAAGGGAAAAGTCGAAAGAAAGGCAATTTCTCAGCTTTTCCCTATCATCCTTCTCATCTTCCGTTATCTCGGTTTACCTCAAGCAATCACTCAAATTATTAGCCTCCTCTGAATTCCTCAATTTCTATGCTATTCAATAGTTTTGATTTTTTATTTTTATTTTTAATAACTTTCCTCATTTACTACATTCCAGCCTGTCAGAAATCACAAATACTAATACTTCTAGTTTCCAGTATGATTTTTTATAGCTGGAAATATCCTCTATTGTTATTTCTCCTTTTACTATCTATATGGGTTAATGCCATTATCACCTGGAAAATGGCTTGTGTCCAAAGCAATAAAAAATTAGGATGGGCTTTAAGAGGGATATTTTTTAATTTATTATTGTTAGTATTTTTTAAATATGGCTCTTTACTAGCTGGTTTTGTTGGTGAAGCTTTGAATTGGCCTTTTAGTTCAAAGGAAAATAATATAGTATTGTTTCTCTTGCATCTGCCTTTGCCACTAGGAATTTCTTTCTATACTTTTGAGGGTATAAGCTTAATTGTAGATGTTCTCCGTAGTAAAGATAATCAAAAAGGAGCCTTAGTCATTGATGTTGATCAAAAATTTAATACCCATCTAGTTAAAAGCTCATTATTTATAGCCTTTTTCCCCCATCTTATTGCTGGCCCTATCTTAAAAGCAAATAATTTTTATCCTCAAATTCAACCTAAGTATTTTAGCCATATCTCTTGGAATATTGTCTTCCGATCGCTAGTTGTTGGATATTTTCTAAAAATGGTGATTGCTGATAACCTAAAAGACTATACCTTCTGGATTGCTCACCCCTATTACCAATTACTCAGTACGAGTACAGGTCTTGTTTTACTTTTTGGCTACTCAATCCAAATATTTGCCGATTTTGCAGGCTACTCTCTAATTGCGATAGGAACTGCCGCAGCCTTCGGTTACCACTTACCCGATAATTTTAACTTTCCCTATATTTCCCGCTCCGTTTCTGAGTTTTGGAAACGTTGGCATATATCCTTATCAACTTGGCTAAAAGATTATTTGTATATTCCTTTGGGAGGTAATAGAAGAGGAAAGGTGAGAACTTATATAAATTTGATGATTGTTATGATACTTGGCGGTCTTTGGCACGGGGCATCTTTGAGCTATGCGGTGTGGGGTAGCTATCATGGTTTTGGATTGGTTATAGAACGTTTTTTTAAAAATCGAATTAATGCTAACTTTAACCAATCAAGAAATATAAAACAGCAATTTATCTTTGATGCTATCAGTATGATTCTAGTTTTTTGCTTTGTTTCACTCGGATGGTTGTTATTCAAATTGCCTAACTTTGGACAGGTGTTAGAATTTCTCAAGATTATGATTATTAATGTTGGGTTGCCCTCCAACAGGACGCTTACCGATCCAGTTATCATCTTGTCTCTGCCAGTAGTTGTTTATCATCTAATTCATTTGCCTGCTTTTCAAAAATGGAAAGATAATTTATTTTTTGAAAAATCCTCTTCCAGAGTTGGAAATCTTTGTGAGGATATTATTCTGGGAGGAATGATTGCAATGCTTTTTTTAAACAGTGGTAGCTCTAATGAATTTATCTATTTTCAATTCTAAATTTTTAAAAAATAGGATTCTTCGTTCATTAATTGCAGTTTTTTCTTTCTTAAGTATTTATCAGTTTTTAATTATTACTAAATTGGTAAAGCCTAGTAATGGAATGCATCAATGGCAAAATAACTTAATTAGACTGCAAAGATATGCCTATCAAGATTTTTCCAACTTAAACCTTGTTATAGTAGGAAGTTCAATAGCAAACAATTTGCCAGCTTCTGACATCGGCTCTTCTGTAATCAATTTAGCTATGAGTGGAGGTTGTGCTCAAACAGGAATAGAATCTGTTGCCAGAAAATCTTCAAAGCCAGCAATACTATTGATTGAAATTAATGAGACTATAAATAGAAAAGTAGACGAACAAGCTATTCGTTCTATCTATAACCCCTTTCTCTACAATCTTCGTCTATACATTCCTATGTTGAGAGAGGAATACCAACCCGTCAGTACTCTTTCTCCTAGAGTTTTTTCTATAGTCAATAAAATAATGAGTCTGGCTAGATTGGTGAATAAGCCAAAGACTATTCGGTCAGTTGCCTCAGGGACTAATAGAGATAATCAATTAACCAAGACGCTAATCAATCAAGCAATAGAGAAGTATACGACTCCCTTATCAGAGAAGGAGAAAAGTTTGTTTAGGGAAGAAGCTGAACATATTAAATTCCAAATCTCAAAACTTAACAAGGATGGGGTGCGTGTGGTATTATTTGATATTCCTCGCGACCCTCACCTTCAGGCTACTGTACAAGGGAAACAACTAAAAGCTTTGGCAAAGGAACTGTTCCCTGTTAGCAATTATGAGTGGTTACCAGAACCAGCACCCAGGGACTGGATAACCTATGATGGAGTGCATCTCGTTACTTCTGACGCGAAAGACTATACGGCGTTTTTAAAAAATCAACTATTTATTAAGAAGTAAAAGCTTAGTGGGGGACTTTAATCCCCCACATAAGTTGATGAAATTATCACTGATTGCGGTATTGCTCTGTATCCTGTGTACCGTTATGGTTATGACCATCCTGGCTCCCCATTCTTGACTGATATTCCAGCCACTGCGCCAAATTGTGGGAAAGTAGGGCGAAGGATTCTGCTACCTGGGGAGGGACTTCCAACGGCAAGCTGCCAGAACGGACGTGTAAATCTCGCTGAGGAAAGGGCATTTCAATGTGGCGATGGCGCAGAATCGCCTCAATACGAAAGTAGATGTCGCTCTTAATGCGAAACTGATGGCGGGGTTCGGAAATCCAAATTAACAACTCAAAATTGAGGGAGTTATCGCCAAATCCCTTAAAGAAAACTCTGGGGGCGGGTTCAGCGAGTACATCCTGATGTTCTTTGGCGGCATCAATTAGAGCACTGCGGACAACGCTCAGGTTCGAGCCATAAGCGACATTCACGGGTATTTTTAAGCGTGATACAGGACTGTGGTGAGTCCAGTTGACGACTTCGGCTTCGAGAAAGCGAGAATTGGGAATAATAATCGAGAGTTCATCCAGAGTCCGTATTTCCGTGCTGCGAACGCTGATGCGTTCCACCGTTCCCATCAGTTCGCCGACATTGACAAAGTCACCCACTCGAATGGGACGCTCAAAAATGAGTACCAACCCACTGATAAATTCCTTGGCAATTCCCTGTAATCCTAAGCCAATCCCAACACCCACGACGCTAGCCACGATGGTGAGGGAACTCAGATCAAGTCCCCAAAGTTGCAGCACCACAATCGTGCCCAGGAAAATCATGCCATAGGTGGCAACTTGGGCAACGGTTTCCTGAGCGGAACGATTCAAACCCGTAAATCGTAAGACACGCGATCGCAAAAGCTTTTTGGTCGTTCCCGCTACAAGTACGACACCCGTAAATAGCCCAACCAGAAAGAATAATTGTAAAACCGAATAGGAGCTGTTTCCCAGGGGAATGAGCTTCCAGACCAAACTGCCAATTAGGGTATAGGCTATCTTGCGGCTGAGTTCCCGCGTGTGGGGAAATAAATCTGTAATGTAAAGGAATGTGAAGACGAACAAAGCTAGCCGGATGCCCGTGAGGATAATTTGTACACCAAACTCGGCATTGAGGCGTGGATGAGTATCTTCTGTATTGGTCATCTCCCTAGGAAGTCTTGGCTGTAGCCAACGATGCCACATCCAACCCAAAGCGGAACTGCAAGCGATCGCCAGGAGGATAGAGCCAACTGAAAGCAGGATTGCTTGACGGAAATACCCGGTACTCCGCTGTTCTTGTGCCTCCTTAATCGCCTGTTCTAAGCGTCCTGCCCAAATCGCAGCTTGTTCCTTCGCCGATCTTCCCGGTGGAGCATCTTCGGGCGTAACTGTCAGCAAGTGAGCACCATCTACTTTAATGATCGGTAAATTTTGACTTTCAGCGATCATCACTGGTACTAGCGGTTCAGCCTTTATGATCTTTTGTTTGAGAACGCGATTGGCATCATCGGCTCGTTCCTTTGCGTCATATCGTCCAGATTGGCTGACGTCAAAAAGTTGCCGTCCATCAAGGATGATGGCAGCCACCGGAGTATCTTTATCCTTATCTTGAGCTAAAACTGGAACGATGAATAGTAGGCACCCGATGGCAATCGCCACCGCAGCAATCCGGACAACTAGAGTAACTAGAGACGGGAAGCGTAAGAAGCGATACATAAAAAGTTGTTAGTTATTGGTTGTTGGTTCTCTATTCTGGATAATCACGAACAACAGCAGCATCTACAAAAACGTCCATCATCCACTAGCGATCGCAACCATTAGAGCAAAAATTGCAGATTGTTTGCCTTGTTACCTCAACTATTAGAATGAGCTTTACCCTTCAGCAGCCTTATCCTATCCCAAACGGTTCTGAACGTAAAGTTTTTTAAAGCGCTCAAAATCTTTGAATTTTTGGGAAGGTTATCCGCCGTCAACTCACTGTATTTACTCCTTACTACCTGTAAAAGTTACCCCTTGAATAAAATAGCGATTAAAAAATGCATAAATCACCAAGGCAGGCAGCGTTAGAACCATAGAAGCCGCCATAATATAGTTCCAATAACTGATATATTGCCCTTTAAAGGTATTCAACCCTAAAGGTAGAGGAAACATTTCTGGGTCGGATAAAATAATTAGAGGCATCAAAAAATTATTCCAAGCCCCCATAAAAATAAAAATGGCTTGTGCGGCTAAAGCAGGCTTGGCTAAAGGTAACACGATGGAGAAGAACGTTTCCCCGCGACTTAATCCATCCAATGCAGCCGCTTCTTCTAGCTCTTTGGGAAAATTCAGAAAAAACTGCCGCATCATAAAAATAAACGTAGCATTAACGACATTAGGAATAATGAGACCCTGATAGGAATTCAGCCAGCCCAAGTTTTTTAAAATTAAATAACTAGGAATCAATGTAATTTGACCCGGAACCATTAAAACAGCCAAAATTACAAAAAATAAAAAACTATTTCCTGGAAACTGAATCCGTGCTAAAGCATAGCCAGCCATTGAGTTAAATAAAATATTAAATCCGGTAATAAAAGCAGCAACAACTATACTATTAATCAACCAACGTCCGAATAAGGGTTCCCTAAAAAATATTGTTCTGTAATTATCCCAAGTAAAATGATCCGGCATAAAATGACTGCCTCCAGCCATTATTTCTGAGAGTGGTTTAAACGAAGCAGAAAGTGCCCAGGCAAAAGGTAAAAATGTAATAACGCCGTAGAAAATAAGCCCTACATACAGCAATCCTTTTAGCCAATTCAACGATTTCACTAAATTACACCCCTTTTTTTAGTTCTCTTCTTTAAAGAAATAACGCTGAACTAGGGTAACGACCATAATCACACCTGCCAGCATCAACGCTAGTGCAGCAGCATAACCCATATCCAAGCTTTTAAACGCATATTGATAGATAAGTAGCACGACCGTTAATGTTGAGTTATTCGGGCCACCCGAGCCAGCTGAAAAAATATAAGATTGGTCAAACAGTTGGAAGGTTCCAATGATACCCATAACAACAATGAAAAATGTTACAGGTCTGAGTAACGGCAGCGTAATTGAGACAAACTGATCGAAGCGATTTGCTCCATCAATCGTTGCTGCTTCATAGAGGGATTCTGAAATATCTTGTAATGCCGCTAGGTAAATCACCATATAAAACGGTGCTGTTGACCAAATATTCATTAACATAATCGATTTCAGCGCAACCGCTGGGTCACCGAGCCAGTTGTAAGTGGGTAGACCTAAAAAGGCAAGAAAATTATTAAGTAGGCCATTAGAATTATAAATCCACATAAATATTAAAGTTAAGACCGCCGAGGAGGTAACTGTGGGCAGAAAAAAAACAATCCGAAAAATATTCTTGCCTTTGATTTTAGAATTTAGAATTAAGGCTAATAATAAAGCCAGGATTGTTTGAATGGGAACAACAATAGTGACATATTCAGCTGTATTTTTTAAGGCAATCCACACTCGTTCATCAGAAGCCATTCTGATAAAGTTTTTGAATCCTATAAATCGATAACTGAGTTCCCCTAATATCCGCACCTTGTTAAAGGCCAAAAATAAGGCATAAGTAATGGGTAGAACTACAAAGGTGCCCATCACGATAATAGTTGGAGCCATAAATGAGTAGCCTGCGATCGCTTCTCTGACACCCTGCTTTTTCCAAACCACTCTCATGACTGATTCCCTCGTAACTTAGATTTCCGATTACCTAGCTGATTGAATCTCTTCATTCGCTGAACGTTGGGCTTTTCTCAAGGCGTCTCGTAACGATTGCTCTCCAATTAAAGCGCTAATAAATTGATTATTAAAGTGGGTTAAAATAGTAGGCAAAGTCTCTCCAGATTGCCAAATAGTTGCATAATCAGCACCCTTGGCAAAAGGGGCATAGAGAGGATTATCAACAAAGCCAAGTTCTGCCAAGACCGATTTGCGCGTTGGTAGGGCGAGTCCTTCTTTTGCCCAAGCTTTCATTCCTTCTTTACTGGTTAAATAAGCAATGAGTTGCCAAGCGGCCTCTTTATGTTTGGCTTTTTTATTCATGACATACGCTACTGTATAAGCCATTGTTCCTTTTTTGCCATTAACCGTGGGAACTTCAGCAGTGGCAAATTCTAGTTTGGGAAACGTTTCTTGCAAGTAAGGAATAGCCCAAGTTCCTTCAAGAACCATTGCTGCTTTGCCCTGACCAAACATTTCACTCCCCGTACTAGCACCCACATCAGAGGGTTGAGCCGAAGACTGGTCTTTTCGATACTGTTCAATGACTAATTGAAGACCTTTTAAGCTACCTGAAGTAAAAAATGCAGCATTTTCCTGGCGATCGATTAAACGACCTCCAAAAGCAGTCATTATAAAGTATTGGCGGGAAAGTTCGGGAGCCACTCCAAACCCATATTGCTCCTTTCTGCCATCTCGATTTTTATCAACCGTCAGTTTTTTAGAATCATCGCGCAACTCATCCCACGTTTGAGGAGCTTGGTTTATTCCTACTTCCTGAAAAGCTTGTTTATTGTAAAATAAAGCAAGAGTAGAAAAATCTTTGGGCAAGCCATAGGTTCGCTCTTCGAGTTGGAAAGCCTTAAGTAAAGTTGGCTCGAAGTCTGTTAGATCAAACTGAGCGTCAATATAAGGATTGAGAGGTTCAAGAACCCCATATTTCATCAATAAAGGGGCTTCAAACGCATCTAAGTAAAAGACATCAGGGGCGGCATCACCAATTAATCGAGTTTTAATCACATCCATGTATTGGTCATTGATCGTTTCATGTTTGACCTTAATATGGGGATGCTGAACTTCAAATTGATGTAAAACCTGCTCTAGCAGTTGTTTTTCGTTGGGATTACTTTGCCAACCACTCAGGGTTATAGTGATACCTTCCGGTGAATTCCTAAATCCACAGCTCGTTAAGGTAACAATAAGAAGAAGTAAGAAAACCCAAAAGGATAGGGTTTTGGTAAGGCGTTCGATCTTCATCAACTGTAGGAAATACGAGATGACGCCCTAGTTTATGGGCAGGTCAAATTTTCTGCTTAGCCTCAGCAAATACTGGGAACTCCACCTTAAGCAGAGCAATTCAACTTATTCAAAACGTCTTTACAAAAAGAAACTTATATGAAGAGTAGAAGCTATTACATTGACTTATTAGTTCATAGTGAACATTTTAGCGCTTTTTGTTCACATTTTGTGGGTCAGTTGTAATGCGATCGCATATTTTCATATCCTTTGATTTAATTTAAGACTTTGCGATCGTCCAGAAAATCCTCAAGTATGATATGGCGTCCCATAAATAAACGGGCTAAATCAGCACTGATTTAGCCCGTCACCATCCAAATATTAAGTTTTGCAAGATTTCCTCTACAAGCAATCTATGGATTGGCCTTAGAAGGTATGGCTCGAACTCCGAATTTTCCTGCCCATACTTCACCCAAACCACAAACAGGCTCTAGCGGAGAGCCAGATCAGACCTTAATCTCACCGATAAGTCTTGTTCTGGATAAACAGCAACCATCTTCACTGTTTTTCGGTTTAACAACCATCCGCCGATAGTGCCTAAACCGGCACCACCCAGAACTTCTAAAGCTGAAATCGAGCGATCGCCAGTAAGGGCTGCCAGTGCCGCTGCCGCACCTGCGCCAATTGCCGTACCCGTCAAAATTCTTGTGGTGTTCGCTCCCTTTTTCACTTCTTCGGTTCTCGTCACTACATTTGAGGTGGCATTAATATAGTAAGGTCTCACTTGCGTGTTACCGAGATCGCGATACATCGTCAGCTCTTTGCCAACAAACTGACTGCCTCGATAGGCCGGTCTGAGTTCACCCTTGAGTTCGCTCCCCCTCGGAATTAAAACCCTGCGGTCATTGCCGATCACATCTTCTGCTACTGTTAAGGTTAATGGCACCCTTTCATCGGGCATCAGCAGAATTTTGTCTTTGTCGTATTGGACTTTAATGGCAGTGCCAGAGGGAACAAATCGATTATAAGATTCTGAACCCGGATAACGAGTCTGAGCAAACGCAGGTGCAGTGGAAACCAAGGGGACAACCGCACTACTAGTAAGAGCTAGTGCCAAAAAGGCAGCGGTTCCAGTTTTCCAAGACTTAATGTTTAACATGGGAAATTCTCTCTAACTCAAGCAATAGGTAATACCCAATGACATCCTTTCAGAGTCACTTGGGTCATGAATATTGGGCAACGAGTAATGGAAAATTAGGTTGGGTAAGGTCAGCGATCGCCTATTACCAATTGGCAAGAATCACAGCGCTTGATCGCCATTGGGTAGGAATCTTTAAATAGAAAGACCGTAACGAGGCAAAAATGTTCCTGGCTTACCGAAGCTATTTTTAAGGTAACTTTACCCGCAGCCAAGGTACCTCGTCCAAGTGGTTCATGCGATTGGCTGTACTAGGAAATGGCGATCGCATTTCAGCACAGGATACGGTTCCCTTTGCCCTGTGGTGTGCTGCACAACACCTCGATAATTATCAAGAAGCGCTGTGGTTAACCGTGAAGGGTTTAGGCGATCGCGAACTATCAGAGTTTAATCAAAACCTTGTCGGCTTGATTGAAGTCGTAGCTGAATATCACTCATCATGAGATATAGCAGTTGCCAAGGCGATTAGGACAAAGCAAATTACTGAAACCAAGACCCATCAATATGCATCCCTTCTGCCTTCTGCCTTCTGCCCTCTGCCTTTTGCTATACCTCTGCGTCCCTCTGCGCTTACCTCTGCAACCTCTGCGTTAAAAAAAACTTATGCCGATACTAACAGCGAATAAACAATGCACGATAAACAGGTTCACCATGAGAAAGAGTAGAGACTTCCCGTTCAGTAGGAACTGGCAGAGGATTAGTAGCCAGCCAAGTTTCAGCACCCTGTTTTTGGAAAGCTGGGTGAGCCTCAAAGCGATCACACATCTGGACGGCTACCGCCTCAACATCAGATTGCAGAAAAACCTCTCCCCCATCAATCAGATAAGCGGCTAGAGTATCGATTAATTCTGGCTGCACCACACGTCGTTTCACTTGTCGCTTTTTGAACCAAGGGTCAGGAAATTGGATAGTAACACGCTGCAATGTCCCCACCCGGAACGTCTCAAGTAGTGGTTTTAAGGAGTTATTGACGTTGCAGAATAAGTAGTGGAGATTGCTCAACCCCAACTCCGAAACTTTAGCATTCGCTTGTTCTACCAAGGGTTCCCGAATTTCTAACCCTAAAAAATTCCAGTTGGGTTGTAATGTTGCCATACTCAACAAGAACTCTCCTCTGGCACAGCCAATGTCCAGGTGCAAGGGTTGATCGGGTTGAGCATAAATATTCTCCCATTTCGGAGGTTGCACTGGAGTTTGGTATTTATTACTCAGCGGATTGACGTGTTGACGGACTCGGACTTTTGGCAACGTTTACACTCCTTACTTTTCTCTGACTTGATTAAACAGAGATTACATCTAATAAGATAAAATGACGATTAGACTACCGTTTTACTGGTCAATACTATCTTAATTAATAAATGACTGGCATCTCTGTTAGGCTGATGCCTCTCTTAATCACAACCCAAACGGGTTTTTCAATTTAAGCATAATTTTTAGTATAGAGTTATAAGAAAAAATAAGATACGCTGCTCAAGTTAAACGATCACAAACTAATGATGCATAATTAAAATTATGCCTTGAATTGAATTTAATAAACTTTATATGATGGGTCTAAATTTTCGCTTTGCAGTAGTGAGCGACCCGCACATCGGACTACCTCATACCATCTGGGATCATCCCAATCGGTTCCATTTAGTGGAAGTGAGCATTCCAGCGTTAGAGCTTATTCTGGCACAGCTGAAGCAGCAAAATATTGACTTTCTGCTACTACCCGGAGACTTGACTCAGCATGGTGAAAGGGATAATCATGCCTGGTTGCAAAAGCGGTTGAGCCAGCTGCCTTTTCCAGTTTACGTTGTACCGGGAAATCATGATGTTCCAAATCTAGTATCGGATGAACGCTCGATTGGATTAAAAGACTTTCCTTACTATTACCATCAATTGGGTTATGACAATCCAGAACAGCTATACTACACCACTGAAGTACTACCAGGAGTGCAGTTAATTGGATTGAATTCTAATCAATTTGATGAGTCGGGTAAACAGTTGGGGTGTCTGGACGAACAGCAATTAGTATGGCTTGAGCAGGTGCTGCTCAAGAGCAAAGATAAATTGGTACTGGTGATGGTGCATCACAATATTCTGGAGCATCTGCCTTGTCAATCTCGCCATCCGCTAGGACGGCGGTATATGTTGGACAATGCTTGTGAACTGGTCACAATCCTCAAGAAGGCTGGAGTAAATTTGGTCTTTACGGGTCACTTACATGTTCAGGATGTCGCCTACAACGAGGGCGTATATGATATTACAACCGGTTCCTTAGTAAGCTATCCTCACCCCTACCGAATATTTGAGTTCCGAACGGACGATCAGGGACAACAATGGTTGCAGATTGAGTCTCATCGGGTTGAGTCAGTGCCTGGTTGGGAGAATTTGCCACAGACATCACGCGAATTGATGGGCGATCGCTCTCGTCCGTTCATGCTTAATCTTCTTACCACTGAACCGTTAAGCTTACCCTTAGCAGACGCGGAAAAGCTTGTCCCTAGCCTGCGCTACTTTTGGGCTAACATTGCGGCGGGTGACTCCCTATTTGATTTCCCAGAGTTTTTTCCAGAAGCCCGCCGCTACTTTGAGGCATTTAGCGCCACTACCAGCGACGGTAAACCGGCTCTCATCGATAACCACACCACCCTGCGCTTAGGTTGAAGGTTGAACGTTGAAGGTTGAACGTTGAAGGTTGAACGTTGAACGTTGAAGGTTGAAGGTTGAACGTTGAAGGTTGAAGGTTAAACAAGTGCTTGCTCCACAACCTTTCTTAACTTGCTAACTTTCAACATGCCAACTTTCAACTCTTAAAAGCTTTTAACTTTTTGCTCGGCAAATCCCAAAGACTGAGGTGTAGCCGTGTAGAAACGTACTGTTACCCACTGGGCCAATTTCACCACTACAGAAGAAGCCGCTCAGTTGAATGTTGTTTAGGTAGCGACGAAAGAGTTGGGAATCAAAATCAGGCTTCCCGTAGAGCCCTTCTCCTCGACCTAGGCAGGAAAACATTAAAGCACCAGCCGCTTCTGTTGGGTGATTCTCTTCCTTTTGATAGCCATGCAGGAGGAGTTCTAAGTCTTCTTCTGAGGTACGGGCATCCCGGAGATGGAACTGGATACGTTGACCGGGTCGGAGGCGATCGCCAATTGCGATCGCCCCAACTCTGGGATCGACTCCCAACAAATTGCGGATGAGAAAGTCTCCATGCCCCAGCTTCTGCTTAAACTCATCGCGGGCAACACCGACAAAAAGAGAATGCTGTGCCAGCTGCCGATCTGTCTCACTGAGGTTTTGAATTAAATCTCGCAGAACTTCCAACGGGCGACGAGACTCGATCTCGCGGCTTGTCTCCTCAATACTCTCCTGCGCCGCTAATTCCAACACAATATTCCGTTCACAGGCCATCACCTGATAAGTTTGACCGATCGGGCGACAACCTTGAGCCACAATCGCTTCTAAAATAATGTTGCCGCTCAAGGCGACTCCCACTACTCCCTCGCGGTAGAGTTTATAGTTACAAAATAGGGCACTTTGGACACCCATCGCACCAGCACTTGTCAACCCTCCTACCTTGATTGACCCTGGATAGGCAAAATCTAGCCCTTGGAGGAGATCATTCACTCCCGAAAAAGGGTCAGCTAACAAAATAAAATGAGGTTCTTCTTGGGGCGAAACGTCAATCAAATCCACCCAGGCGTTTGGGGGGCTATCTAAGTCGGGCAACCCATCTCCAGGGATATGAAAGGCGTGTACCTTACTGTCAGGTAGGTGAGCTAAGCTGACACTCAAAGCGGGCTCTCCCTCGATTTCTTGGGCTTCACCCTGTGAGTTCATTCCAATAATGCCACTTCCACCACAGCCAATCAGCACTGGCACCGACAACCGCTCTCGGAGTAAAGGCATGAGTCGGGAATACTCGCTTGCATAAGCAGACGAGATAAACACCAACCCTAAGTCAGGTGTGGCGGTTAAGGACTTCTGGAGGCGGTCTACCACTTGGGCGATCGCTGATTCCAAAGATGGACACGTAGATAAGGCATTTGCCCACTGAATTGGATTAGCCATTGTTTTGCCGAATTCAATCCCGATGCCGATTCTTGCCCTTGGGAGTGGCAGGCAGTTCAAGCCTTATGATAGCGCTAACAAGGGCAACTCTAAAGGTACGGTCAGCTACCGAGTATATGCCCTTATCCTGACAGGGTGACTCGATGGCTAGCGTTCGTGCTTCACATAAGTTAATATGTAAGCAGTTAAATCAGTGAAATCTATATTAGACAAGCTGACAGTCGGTAAACGGAAATCGGCAGAATCTTAAAAAAACCGGATATCCGGTGGTTAAGAAGCCCATTTGCGTTAAGACTAAATTGATCATGATTCCCTCTCGACTAAGCAATTTGCTGTACTTAAGTACAGTACGCAGGAAAAGGTAAGGAAATGAGCAACAACATTGAAGAAAAAATTCAACAAGAGCGCGAAGCAGCTAGAGCCGTTTGTGATATAGACGGTGCAGAGTCCGGAGCCTGTGCAGCAGCCTGGGATGCGGTGGAAGAACTGCAAGCTGAGGCCGCGCACCAACGCCAAAAAGGCCCCAAGAAGAACTCTTTAGAGCAATATTGCGACGCTAACCCCGACGCTGATGAATGCCGATTGTACGAGGACTAAGCTTCATTACCTCAACATCAGCTTCAGTTCCTTATAAGCCCGTCAGTCCATTGATGCAAGCAGCTGGAATTACCTCACCAAGGATTCCAGCTGCTTGCTGTTATGACGTAACGGTGCGATCGATGCAATAACATAGATAAAGGTCTTTTCGGCAACAAGCAATGCAAGATGAACTTCTTCGCTCTCTAGTTTGGACAGACTACCGATTAGCAGTTTTGATTGCGGTGATCATCCCATTGATTCTGCTAATTTGGGCTTTTGTCCAGAAAGTGGATTCAATGATCCGCTTATTGATCATTTACTGGCGTGTTGCCAGTCTCTTAGCGATTACGGTTTATATCTTTATTGCTGGGATGCCGATTGGTTTTATCGCGGGTTGGTTGGCGCGTATCCTCATCCCCATCGCTCTCTGGTTTTGGGTTGATGTGAACGAAGATATTCAAGACCAGCCGCAGCGTCCCCTAAAGTTGGCACTGACATCATGGCGCTGGGCAATTACCATCTACTGTCTCCTGGGCGCTTTAGCGAGTATTCCCGCGCTGAGTTGTGCCTTTTTGGCAGGCCCGATCAAAACGCCCCTTTGTCAAGCTTGGATTGAACCCCCTCTGTTATTCAAACAGTATTTCCATCACGATGCTAAACCTGGATTTCTGGGGTTTCTAGGGATGACGGGATTAGTAATCTACGTTTTTTACTTAAGCTATTTCGTCCTGATTCGGCTGGGCAAGCAAGGGCGCTCAGCAATGGAACAATAATTACTGCATAAGTTGAGTAGCGATTGGCGATGACTGATTCCATTGGGCGGCGTCTAGAGCAATATACGATTAAGCGTCCACAGGAAGTCTTGATTGTTACGGCTGAAATTGATGGGGAACAAGACCAAGTTGCCATTTTCAAAGGCTTTTCCAGCTCTTTGATGCGCCCGACAGCCTTTGATCCGGATATACCTGTGCTACCTCCAGAGGCAAAGATTATTGTGATTGATCGACTCGCCAGTCCCTACAACCCGGATACGCCTCGTTATCTTCAGCAAGGGTTGACTTGGGAAACTATGCAAAAATTGCTGTTAGAAACTGGGGTTTAACATCCTAATACGAAGTTGCGTTGCTCCTACGGAGCCGCTTCGCTAACGTAGCTACTACTTTCTCTTCCTTGTCTCCCTTGTCCCCCAAGTCTTGCCTATCTACTACTAGGAGCTGCAACTCGGTATAACCAGCTCTGCTGATAGAACTGACTACTGCTTTAGTGAGGATAGGCTTCTCTATCTCCCATACCTCCCATCTATCTATCCCCCACCGCCCAGAGGCGTGGGGGAAAATTTATATTAGCTTCATATATTTCAGGCTATCTAAATTAGCCCTTAATTAAACATCCTCTATCTTTAGGCATAATTGTGAAGAGTGAGACAGCGTAACGCTAGATGAGAGCGAAACCCGAAATGATAGCCCTCCAAGAAACCTCTACAACCCAGAAGCGCCACTTCAACGAGCAACCCTATCCAGGGCTTTTATCTGAGAAATCAGCGATCGTTCTCTGTGGGTTGGGCGTAGCCATGTTTGCTATCCCTATCTTGGTAGTTATTCAGGTTCTAAGCGGTCTGTACTGGGGAGGAGTCTCAGTCTATCAACTTCTCAGTGGCTTTGCAGTTGACAAGCTCGACGCTTTTTGAGCAGCTCTAGCGAAGAGCTAAGTTTTAATCGTGTGCCAGTCAGAAAGCCATGCAAGTGCAGGCTTTTAGCCAACAGTCTACAATTTTGAAAATAGCTTAGAAAAATGGCAACCATAAAAAAGAGAAAAAGATTTATTAAAATCAATAAGGAAACTCTATAGCTAATTCTCAGCTGAGTGGTTCTAATGAGCAGAGTTGGGCTTAACTGCACTTGGGGACGTAGCTCGGCTCGCTATCCACGGAAAAGCTGGCTTCTACCTTGCACAAGCCGCCTAGGCTGTCGCGCCCTTAAATTGCATTATCAGGACGGGCTTTCCGGCTCATCCCACAATAATTTTAAAAGTTTGGTTATGCAAAAATGAATGGCTGAGGGCTGACTATAGCCTCGTTCACCCCCCGACCTCTCTCTACCATTTGAGCGCTGTATCACCTCTTCCTTGAGAGGGATGGAGAGTAATAATAGGGGAACTCTATAGGAGAAAGTGCTATCCTCCACATTGAGTGTGTTGTGTGAGGAAAATTGGTTATGGTTACATCCCCAGTCCGGACTCAGGGCTTCTCTCGTTTAGAGGTACTGCCTGGGCGTCAACAGGCATCCTCGGTGAATAGCAGTCTTGCAAGTCGTTCATTGGCGCTACCAGCGACTCCCTTATTTGGAACCGATGGTATTCGGGGACGAGTAGGAGATCTACTGAATGCCGATTTAGCCTTGCAAGTTGGGTTCTGGGCGGGTCAGGTGTTGCAGAAGGAAGCACCAGCACTTGGCCCTGTAATTTTGGGACAAGATTCGCGAAACTCGAGTGATATGTTGGCAATGGCGCTGACGGCGGGTTTGACGGCAGCGGGTTTGGAGGTGTGGAATTTAGGGTTATGCCCCACTCCTGGCGTTGCTTATCTCACCGGTGTTACAGGTGCGATTGGCGGGGTGATGATTTCCGCGAGTCATAACCCTCCAGAGGACAATGGGATTAAATTTTTTGCGTCAGTTGGTACGAAGCTGCCGGTGGTGTTGCAAAAGCAGATTGAAGCGGGGCTGAGAGGTTTTTCTGGAGAAGTGACTCCTGCCAAAGTGGAGGGACAGCACTACTATCGACCTGAGTTAATCACAAATTATGTGGAATCGCTGCGTCGTCCTCTACAAGGGGTGACGGATTTACGCGGAATGCGAATTGTGTTGGATTTGGCCTGGGGAGCCTCTGTAGCGTTAGCAGGGCAGGTGTTTGCCGAGTTAGGGGCAGAGGTGATCTGCTTGCATGACCAAGCCGATGGCGATCGCATTAATGTGAATTGTGGCTCAACTCACCTGAATCCCCTGAAAGAAGCCGTGCGGCAGTACTCCGCCGATATGGGCTTTGGCTTTGATGGTGATGCCGATCGCGTGATGGCGGTGGATGCCCAAGGTCGGGTGATCGATGGAGATTACATCCTTTATTTCTGGGGTCAAGCGTTACAACAAGCCCAACAGCTTCCCGGAGATTTGATTGTAGCAACCGTTATGGCCAATTTGGGCTTTGAGCGAGCCTGGAATCAGTTGGGCGGTTCCCTGGCGCGAACGGCTGTGGGCGACCAGTATGTCCAAGCGGAAATGCAGCGCACTGGAGCGATGCTGGGCGGTGAGCAGTCGGGACACATCCTCTGCCACCACTACAATGTGACTGGCGATGGTATGTTAACAGCTCTACATTTGGCGTCGTTGGTGCGTCAATCAGGGGTTTCCTTAGCTCAGCTGGTCGATCAAAGCTTCCAACCCTACCCCCAATTGTTGCGGAATGTGCGGGTAGAAGACCGCGACCGCAGATTGAACTGGCAAGAGTGTGATGCAGTCAGCAATGCGATCGCCCAAGCTGAGACAGCAATGGCTGGTCAGGGACGCATTCTCGTCCGTGCTTCGGGTACAGAACCGCTAATCCGCGTGATGGTAGAAGCCGAGTCGGCTGACGTTGCCGAACATTGGACATCTGAACTGGTTCGAGTCGTTGAGCAACATTTAGGTTAGGGCTTTTTCCCAGTGAGATGACCGAACCAACTCCCTCGTGAAAGGGAGCCCTTATCAGGGTGCAGCTATTCTAAACAGCATGTATGCGATCGCTAGGTACTCCCTATGCGAACAGTTACTGTAGCGATCGCCTTTCCATCTCCAAAAAGGAAAGGTGATAATAAATCAAGGGCGATCGCCAAACATCCTCCTGAGAGTGATCGCTAACTCAAAGCCTCGCTAAAAGCGATCTAGACTATTGTTCAATCTTGACCGAAAGAATCTTGTCACCCTTACGGATGGCGTTGACAACAGCCATGTCTTTTGTTTGACCGAAAGTGGTGTGTACTCCATCAAGATGAGGTTGAGGAGCGTGGCAAATGAAGAATTGGCTCCCACCCGTATCACGACCTGCATGAGCCATTGACAAAGTACCTGCCAAGTGCTTATTCGAGTTAATTTCACACTTAATTTTGTAGCCAGGACCACCCGTACCCGTTCCCTGAGGACAGCCACCTTGAATCATAAAGTTAGGGATGACTCGGTGGAAGGTGAGGCCGTCGTAAAACCCTTTTTCCGCTAAGTCTACAAAATTCTTCACCGTGTTCGGTGCATCCTGGTCGAATAACTCCAAGTTGATTGTGCCTTTCTCGGTTTCCATAATGGCACGAGTCATGGTTTCTCCTCCGCTAAGACTGATTACGATAATTAACCGATGTTGTTGCTGGCAATAGCCTACAGCCAATCTATCTTAGCGCTAGAAAACTCAAGGTTGACTTTATCCAATCTCCAATGTGCTGACTTTTCGTGTTTTTGCGGTGCGCGAGGAATCTGACTTTTGCCTGCAATTGCGTCCCACCAATTACCAAATATGGTATAAACCAGAGGCTGATTTCGTACATTTAGGGGAACAGACCAGTGGCTGTCATGATATTAGTATGCGAGCGCTTCAGTATCAGCTCAACTTCTATCACAACCACTTCCTGATGGGTCGGAAAACCTCACCCCCCTTGAACAGCTACGCTTGTATAGCCGCCTGTTTGACTGCCATGTTAGGGTATCCGTCTTGCGACAAAAGTGGCTCTCCCATCAAAATCATCAGCCACGCTGTATTTTACAGTTTAGGCTTTCTGCGTGCGATCGGTACTCTCATCCAATCCAGTTGGACAATGGTCAAATCTATACTCAACTGGACAAATTCGGCGTTGAAAGCTAAAAGAAGAGTTAAAAGTTAAGAGCAGGGTTGAATGTTGGAATGTTCAAATTTTGAAAGTTACACTTAGTCTTCAAACCTGCAACCTGCAACTTTCAACCTTTAATCTGCAACCTTCAACCTTCAACTTGTCTGAGAATGAGAATTCTAGTCGCCAGCCACTCCTATATTGTTGACCTGAACTGCGAAAAGCTAAAGGCGCTAGCTCATTTAGAACCTAACATAGAAGTAACTGTAGTTGTGCCACGCCGTTGGCGTCCGGGCGGTGTCCAGAACAAGGTAATTGAAACCCAGCCGCGCCAAGAAGGTTCATTTCAGGTGGTACCAGTCTCCAACTTCAGTCAAAATAATCAGAGTATGCTCACGTTTGGAGCCGATATTATCCCCCTATTACGACAGTTTCGACCCCAGATTATTCAAGTCGAACAAGGAGCCAAAGCTTTAGGCTACGCTCAACTAATTTCCCTTAACAAATTATTAGGACTCAAGGCAAAAAATCTCTTCTTTACCTGGTGGAATCTACCCTATGAAGTAAAATTTCCCCTGTCTTTGCTGGAAGCTTATAATCTACGTAACACTCACGGGCTGATTGCCGGAAATCAAGACGCAGGAGAAATACTGCGACAACACGGCTACCAGGGCGCGATTAAAGTTATGCCTCAGTTGGGTGTGAATGAAAATCGTTTTTGCCCTCAAACCCAGCCAGAATTAAAAAGCCAGTTGGGTATTCAGTCCGATGACTTTGTAGTAGGATTTGTCGGGCGATTTGTTGAAGAAAAAGGCTTACTAACCCTGGGTAAAGCGCTGGCTGGTTTACAAGAATACTCTTGGAAGTGGCTGCTGCTAGGACGTGGCCCTTTACAATCTGTTGTGCTGGAAAAAGCAGTTGAGTGGGGTATTGAAAAGCGGCTAATTTGGGTCGAAAGTGTTTCTCATGAGGAGGTACCTCGCTATATCAACCTAATAAATACCCTAGTACTGCCATCAGAAACTAACTATCAATTTAAAACCCTCACAGCAGCAGGTTGGAAAGAGCAGTTTGGGCATGTAATCATTGAGGCAATGGCGTCTAAGGTGCCAGTGATTGGTTCTAACTCTGGGGAAATTCCCAATGTAATTGCCGATGCTGGATTGGTATTTCCGGAAGGAAATGTACTCGCGTTACAGAATTGTTTGCAACAACTAATGGAGCAACCAGAGTTATCAAATCAGTTGGCTCAATTAGGTTATGAGCGAGCCATTAACCAATATACAAATAAAGCTTTAGCTAAGCAATTGTTGATTTTTTATAAAGAAATCACAGCCAAATAAATTAAAAAAAGTTTGTATTTAACTAGATTTATTTAGGATAAAGTACAAATCATTTTTAAAATAAACACCATCCTATACAAAAAAGCATTAAAAGATGACAGCCTTTTTCCAGAACAGATAAGGTTCGCTTCCGATGGGATCACCCTCTTCCAAATAAATCTGGTCTAAGCCGTTGAAAAAAGCTTTGGCGTCGTCTTCTAAACCCAAGAGGCTTAAACTGGTTAGAATTCTTGTAATGCGGAGGTAGTTGTGATTGAAGCGATTAAGCCAGACGCTTATTCGTTCTCTATACTCATCAGATTGGGTAACTGCAATCTGTCCGTTACCGGGTTTGCTCAGTTGCAGTCCGGACTGACAATACAATTAAAGGCTGGATGATTTTAATCATAGTCATAGTAATTTAATTATGGTGGGAATTGTTATCGTATCTCACAGCAAAAAGTTGGCGGCTGGTGTAGAGGAACTAGCACAGCAGATGGTTCAAGGTGCAGTGCGAAGCGCTATTGCAGCTGGAATAGATGACCCAGAGAATCCTTTTGGTACCGATGCAATGCAGATTTATCACGCGATTGAATCGGTTTACAGTGATGAGGGCGTTGTCGTTTTGATGGATTTGGGCAGTGCGATTCTCAGTGCGGAAATGGCTTTGGAGTTTTTGCAAGAAGACCAGAGGGATAAGGTAAGACTGTGCGAAGCGCCTTTAGTAGAAGGAACCATTGCCGCAGTGGTTCAGGCCGCGAATGGGGCTAACATCGAGCAAGTTCTCGCCGAAGCAAGAGGTTCACTGGCAGCGAAAACCGCTCAGTTGTCAGGATTCGTAGGGGTGACGCATACGGTGCCCCTACAGTTATCGAACGTTGAGGTTGAACAGGCGAGCAAGGAAATATATCTCAGTGTCCAAAATCAGATGGGACTACATGCCCGTCCGGCTGCCAAATTTGTCGCTACGGCCTCCCGCTTCCAATCTGACATTACCCTGCGAAACGTTACTGTAACGAGCGAGTCAGTCAATGCTAAAAGTATTAATCAGGTCATCACGCTGGGTGTGCATCAAGGAGATGAAATCGCGATCGCCGCCGCAGGTAACGATGCCACAGAAGCTTTAGCCGCTTTGCAGCAACTCGTCGTATCCAATTTTGGCGAAACTATTTCTCAGTCGTTGGCGGCAAACCCTCTCCCAGAAACACTGACAGCGGCAAACGGTCAACTATGGGGTATCCCGGCTTCCCCAGGTATTGCGATTGGCCCAGTTATCTTGTATCAACCGGCTGTGGCAGAGGTTACAGAACATCTGGGAGACAATCCCCAAGAGTCATGGCAACAGTTGCAAGATGCGATCGCAACCGCTTGTCAAGAACTCCAGACACTGCGTCACCAAGTTGCAGAGCAAGTAGGGGAAGAAGAAGCCACGATTTTTGATGCCCATCTGCTATGCTTGTCCGATCCCGCGATCGTAGAAGCGGCTCGTCAGCGGATTTTTGACTATACCCTGGATGCCGTATCGGCTTGGAAGGTAGTCGTCGCTCGCACCGTGCGTTCCTACGAAGCGCTGAAAGACCCCTATTTAAAGGCACGCGCCGCTGATGTCAGGGACGTAGGGCAGCGAGTGCTGCGGCTGCTGACTGGGGTAGCATCTACACCCCTGGATTTTAAACAGCCAGCGATTTTGGTTGCCACTGACTTAACCCCCTCGGAGACGGCACATCTAAACCCACGCAAAGTATTAGGGATTTGTATGATCGCAGGCGGTGCTACTTCTCACAGTGGAATTTTAGCGCGATCGCTTGGCATTCCTGCTGTTGTGGGCGTAGATGCCGAATTGTTGGGTTTGGAGAATGGCACCGTGATTGCGCTAGATGGAGAAACCGGTCAGGTGTGGGTGCAACCTGAGGAAGCTGAGTTGAGAGACTTACAAACTCAACGAGATCGGCAGCGACACGTACAACAGGAACAAAGAACAGCCGCGCAGCAACCCGCCGTCACTCAAGATGGGCGTTCAATTAAAGTCGTGGCAAACATTGGTGGGGTAGCTGATGCGCAAGTTGCCTTGGACAACGGTGCTGAGGGTGTGGGATTACTCAGGAGTGAGTTTCTGTATTTTGATCGCGAGAGTTTGCCGACTGAGGAAGAACAATTGGAACAATACGAAGCGATCGCTTCTATTCTCTCTCCCCATCCCCTGATTATCCGTACCTTAGATATCGGAGGAGACAAGCCACTTTCTTACCTCAATGTAGCCCCAGAACCTAATCCTTTCCTAGGATGGCGGGGAATTCGCTGCTTGCTGGATTGTCCGGATATCCTGAAAACTCAACTCCGAGCCATTCTGCGCACAACGCACAAGTACCCCATTAAGGTGATGTTTCCCATGATTGCCTGCCTCAAGGAGATTCGCGCTGCTAAGGAGATTCTCGCCACCGCACAGGCGGAACTGTATCGAGCGGGTATTCCCTTCAATGAATCAATGGAAGTGGGAATGATGGTAGAAGTCCCTGCTGCTGTGGCTATGGCAGAGAAATTGGCAGCCGAAGTTGACTTTTTCAGCATTGGCACCAATGACTTAAGCCAGTATGTGATGGCTAGCGATCGCACTAATCCCAAAGTCGCTACCCTAGCGGATGCCTTTGAACCTGCCGTGCTGCGAATGATTCAGCAGACTATCCAAGCGGCGCGTCATCGGGGAATCTGGGTGGGGGTGTGTGGTGAATTAGCCTCATCTCCTCTGGCTGCACCGATTTTGGTTGGCTTGGGAGTGGATGAGTTGAGTATCAACCCACCAGCCATTGGCGCGGTTAAAGCATCTGTTGGGCGATTAAGGATAGAGAACGCACAAGCGATCGCTCATGAGGTGTTGCAATTGAATTCAGCGGAGGCTGTCCGAGAGTACGTTGCTAAAAACGCTAGGGGATCAACAACTTAATTGAAGCCGCTTGCACGTTTTCCGGTGATATCCAGGAGGTTATTGGAGCCTGTGTCAAAGTCGCAGCTCCCAATAAGGCTAGAAAGGCTAGCACACTCGTTAAAATAATGCCCCGCGTTGCTCCAGACCTCTCTGGTTCTAAGCACTGCTGAGTCATGATTAGACATTCTTCTCTCAGCGTCGAAGTCCAGTCACTTCCCGCTACACCCCACAAATCTAATACGTTGTGATTGGATAGAGCTGTATACTCTTTGGTTTCGCCGTTGCTCAATCTTTCCTGGGACATCAGCGGCTCCCTATTTAATATTTCACAGCTATTTACTCCTTAATTCCTAGCACCTAACAACCGATTTTTGAAATATGTATAAAAAAATTAACTTATTGATGGTACACCACTGTTTTTTTGTAAAAGAAGTGTTACAAGCCTGGTATGTTATTTCATAATTAAAGTGAGACAATGCAAAAAATAGATTTGCATTCATGTATTCAGCTCCTATAAAGCAGGTAACTAATCCCTAAAATATTGAGGAAAATTTATGAATTTACAAGAACAACATTGGGATAAATTATTTGGCTATCTGACTAGCGAAGCTAGTCCCTGGTACGGCATTTGGACTGTATATTCTCCAGAAGGAGACGTTATAAAATCATCTCAAGGCATAAGAATCTTGCAGGCTAATGCCGATAAAACAGTCATTACTCACATTAATCAATTTCCATCTCCTGACGGAAGTACATTAGAAAAACAATGGCAGATTGACAAAGAAACTTGCAATCATGCTGATGGATTGTTGCACCCAGCCGATGAATCAAAAAGGGCGCTCTCTGTGGCAGGTGATGGAGCTACAGCTTGGGTACCTAAAACGTTGGAAATAGGGCATCCTTTTAGCGTTGAATTGTTTTTGAAGCACAAAGACTGGAATCACAGTATAGGAAGTATCTATGATTCCAGCGGCTGTTTAGAAAAAATCTTACATCTTCGCGAACACTTTGGAGGCTTCCCTAACGTACCAGAACGGTTAACGATAGACGATTTATCAGGAAAGTGGAGTGGAAAAAAACAATCCATAAGTTCTGATTTAAAAGTATCACCCTTGGAAGAAATTCAAGAGCTTGTCTTAGACCCAACTGAAGGAAAAAATAAATCATTTTTTCTTACTGATGCCGTTATTTTAAATATTCCTACCGAGTTAAAGGTAGGAGAAGCATTTGAGATAGTAGCTGGAAGGCTGGTTTCGGATACTGAGTACAGTCGGCTCACAGCTCAATATAATGATTCGGGGAGGTTTTCGCTATTAACTTCTGAATTTTTCCACTTAGAGAAGTAAAAAAGTTACGTCAGTACAGAATTTAAAGGAAACTAGGATAAGAAATCCGATGACTGTAGAGATTAATACACTAGAGGCGGTCAAATCCACATCCACCTTACCCATAGTTGAACAGGAGCAAGAATTTAACTGGAGGCACTGTTGGTATCCGGTTACTTTCCTGCAAGACTTACCCAAAAATCGTCCCTATAGCTTTTCTTTGTACGATGAACCCTTCGTTTTGTTCACAAATCATCAAGGAAAACTAATCTGTTTAATCGATCGTTGCCCTCACCGTGCAGCTAAACTCTCCGACGGACAAATCATCGACGGTAAAATAGAGTGCTTGTACCACGGTTGGCAGTTTGGGAGTGAGGGTGAATGTCTGCATATTCCCCAG
>NZ_DATNPA010000442.1:0-4137 GCF_036703385.1 Allocoleopsis sp.
AGTAACGGGCTGAGAATTTAGATTAGCGGCTGGCTCAATCGAGTTAGATAATTTATCGGTTGCAACGAGTTTATTTCTCATTGACAAGCGCCGTTCGGGGTCAACCCCATTAAAAGTTGGTGGAAGCCAAACTCGAACCACTAGCAGTGTTCCCATCACCAGCAAGAAGGCACAAGCAGCTAAAATTTGAACCCACGATGTTTCTAAGACTCCCCGCACGATAACTTCTCGTAGAACGGATACAATAGCCACCTCCACCGCTACCCCAATCGAAACTCGTTGCTCCTGTAGGTAAATAATCAGCAGTCGGAATAACTCGACTAAAATTAGCAAGAACAGAATATCTGAGGTAACAGCTCGGAAATCTAGGGGAGGTAGCAGCTCGAAAAACATCTCTCTTAGCTGGATTGCCATCAAGGCAAATAGAGCGATACACAGGGAAATTACAAATAAGTCTTGGACGGTTTCCAGAACACGCACAATACGATTCCGCTTGAACCATTCGTAGCCAGTACTTGACGGGTTAGTCAAAGGCTTCTGCATTTAGGAGTCCTCCAAGCTGTGTCACTAGAATCCAGGTTACATTCTTTCGGCTTATATCCCAACCCTATTTTTATTGGTAAATCTAATGATGTTTATCAAAACTTACCACTTGTTCAGCTTGCTAGAGTTCCGGTTCATGAAAGGTAGGGGCAACCCAAGGAATGATTACCTCTAAAAATTTGAGGGCTTTTCTGAACTGGTGTTCTAGGTGTTGTATGGGTCATTTTGATTTTGCATCTTTCAGCAATTCCGGAACGGTCACAAATCGATATCCCATCTGTCTTAATCCACTAATAATTTCGGGTAAAGCCTTTACCGTTTTGCTGTGCTCGCCGCCCCCGTCATGCATGAGTACAATAGAACCTGGCTTTGCACCCTTGAGCACATTCTTCACAAAAGCTGATGGTTGAGCTTTCCAATCCGTATCAGCGGAACTCACTGACCACATAACAACTGCATAATTCTGCTGTTTGGCGTAGGCAGCGACTCCATTTTTTAGGAACCCACCGGGAGGACGAAACAAAGAAGTCTTGACTCCGGTAGTTTTGTACATGAGTTGAGCCGTATCCTCAATTTCCTTTGCTGCTGTTTTCTTATCAAGGTGATGATACCAGTGGTGCCAAGTGTGATTTCCAATTGCGTTACCATCAGCTACAACTTGCTGGGCAATCTGAGGATTTTTTTCTAGTGCTGCACCCACCCAGAAAAATGTTGCGTTAATGTTATTTTTCTTCAGTATATCCAGCACTTGCAAGGTGGTTTTCTGCCAGGGGCCATCATCAAAGGTAAGGGCGATGAGTTTTTCTTGGTTATTCAATTTCACCTGAGAAAGGGTTTTTCCTTGAAATTGTGCTGGGACAGAAAATGTGCGGAGTTCAGGTGTAGTTTCTGGCTTTAATCCAACTACATGTTTACTCAATCCGTGATTGGCTGCTCCTACCAAAGCTGAGGGTTTGCTGATTGGGTGTTTAGCCGTCAAGCGATTGGGTTGATTTCCACGCTGAATTAGGCTCAAGACGATACTACATAAACCCACAGACGACGCAATGAGCAGCAGAAAAATCCACAATTTATATCTCTTGCCAAATAACCGATATTTTGCCAATTTAAACCTCTAAAATTTTCTCTATTTTAAGATTTGAAGTGATCGCCTCTCATTGACAAACAAATATCAAGAGGGAGCGATCGCTCTTCCTGCCCATCCCCAATCTTACCCCTGAGCGATCGCCTGCACCTCTTCCACCGACAACTCCAACGCTTCAGCAACCTGCTCAACACTCAACCCCATTCCCAATAACCGAGGAATCGCATCCAGTCTCGCTTGCTCAGGTTGCTCTGCCCGTTGCCGTTCTTCCTCCAATTGAAGATTCCTACATAGACACCTTGTAGGATTTTCAGCTCATCTGTTAGCTTATCTAAAGAGGTAGTTACCTAGTCTTCCCAAATATTTGAGCTTATTATTATGAGAAAACCTATTATTGCTCTAGGAACATTTGGGGGGGGTATTACATATGCCGCAGTTTGGACAAAAATTCTCGACATTGCCTTTAATTATCGTGAAATTAATGCAGGTGATGGCGTTTTCTTGTTCAGTCTTATGTTTATTTGCTTTTATTATTTTGGACTTTATATTAGCGCTGCTATATTTGGTTTTTTTTCCAAACGACAAAGAGACATCGCCCCCTCAGCATTACCAAAATTAGTATATGGTTTTCTCGGAAGCTTTACATTAAGCTTTTTAATAACACTGATTTTATTTTTATTTGTTATCAAGCCACCGACCATATTTTTTTCTGATGTCACTTTTTACTTCATTATTCTGAGTATAATCTTCATCCTGCACGTACTAGTGGTTCGTACAGCATATGAATTTGAAACTAACAAATCTTCAAAGTATTTTATTGTAAAGATTGCTACTGTATTATTGGTTAATTTAACCCTTCTGCTTGTTGTATGTATTAACGACTTTCCTGGAGTGAATGCTCCTGTTGAAATTCGCCAAAAATGGGCTTATGAAAAATTTAGGTACTACCCATCAATAGTTTGTACTATCAAACAAGCTAATCAGATTACAGATAAGGTTGGTCAAATAAAATTTGCTGCACCCACAAGAGGGCGAAACCTTCCTGTAATTATAGGTGGTAGCAGCGGCCCTTCGTCAGAACTGACGCTTGAAGTAGTAGGAGAAAAAGGAACAGGCATTGCTTACATAACCACTTGGGCGGGGGGTGTACATGGCATATATTTTGAGTATCAAGGCAAAAAGACTAAAATAACAGCATGGAGTACAATAGGCTGTGAGAATTAAACTTAACACTCTGAACGCATAAAACAACCGCAAGCTTAGGTGGGTTAGACGTAGTCGTAACCCACCGAATTGTCATGAAAAGTCTCATATCAAATCCGGTTAATCAGCCGCACTATCAAAATTGCATAATTCAAGAGGGGCGTTAGCTAAAGCCTTTCTATTGTGTGTGCAATCAAACGGATTTGATATCACACCAAAACAGCTAGCGTCAATATCCTATTTTGAAGCGATCGCCTCTCATTGACAAACAAACCTCAACAAGGAGCGATCGCTCTTCCTGCCCATCCCCAATCTTACCCCTGAGCGATCACCTGCACCTCTTCCCCAGATAACCCCAGCGCTTCGGCAACCTGCTCAACACTCAACCCCATTCCCAACAACCGAGGGATTGCATCTCGTCTCGCTTGCTCTGCTTTCTCAGCGCGTTGCCGTTGTTCCTCAAACCGTTGGGCAATCTCTGTATAAGTCAGAAAACGCTCTCCGTCAGGGCGATAAAACTCCAAATCTTCCTCTGACCAAGCAAACCGAATTCCTAATCGAGGACTGAGCCAATCCGTCATCTGGGGAATGATATCTAAGCCATCCTCAGTACGCAACCAACCTCGTAACCGATTCCTGTCCGGATCGTAAATATAGTACTCTTCCACGCCGTAGCGCTCGTAGAAGAGTAACTTCCTCTCCATCTCATCCTGTGTATTGCTGGGAGAGAGGATTTCAAACACCACTTGTGGCGCAATGTTCCCCTCGTTCCATTGTTGGTATGAACCGCGATCGCTTTTAGGTCTACCAAACACTACCATTACATCTGGAGCATTAACGATATTTGATTTTCCCTCCACCGGATACCAAAACAAGTCTCCCGCAACAAACACATCTGGGTCATCGGCAAATAACCAGTCTAAGTTCTGCTGAATCACCACAATCCAGCGAAACTGCTTGGTGTTATTTGCCATTGGTTTGCCGTCGCTATCGGGATAGATGACCTCTGACTGGGTCGGCGATTGCAGTTGAGAAACCATACCCTCAACCTCCGCAAGACTCTCAATACAATGCCTTCACGTTAGCACGATGGAGGTAATAGCCAAATTGTAGAGACGTAATATCTCGCGTCTCTACAGAATATACCGTAAATAAACCTCACACCCAGAAGTCGGGTTTCTTGAAGAAACCCGACTTCTCAGCCCCTGCTAGTTTTAGGTGTAATTGTGCCTATCTGCTTAGTAATGATTCCCGACTTTGCGATGGTGTACCGCCGTCAAGGCATCAGGTTTAGACACGCGACCCAC
>NZ_DATNPA010000443.1:0-25117 GCF_036703385.1 Allocoleopsis sp.
TATTTTCAGCAAAGCTTGAGCATTGCACGGGAAATTAATGATCGGGACTGTGAAACGATATCACTGACAAACCTAGGTAATGCTTACTATTTGCTGGGACAACAACAGCATCAACAAGCGATTCAGCACTATCAGCAGGCGATAGAAATTGCAGAACAAATCGGTGATTACCGCGCACAGGCAAATGCTTGGTTCAATTTAGGAAATGCTTTAGCGGGATTGCTAGCCAAATCAGAAGCCATTAAAGCTTACCAAAATGCTCGTACTCTCGTTCAAGCAATGGGACTGGATGAATATGTCCAACGAGCAAATGATGCGATTCAGCGTCTTTCCTGATGGTTTAGCTGTTGGCAAGGACTATGCGATCGCACAATCCCTACACACCGCCAAGCCAAAGCCTTCACTAGATTAGCCCTATATCCGAGCAAATTCTCCAGAAAATTTCTCAAAACACTCACCGCGCATCACAGGTACAGAATCGAGCAGATTCAATTGCAAGGCATACCGCACATCACCCTCAAATCCTGCCTCTCGCAATTCCCGCCCACTTCCACAATCCCAAATGATTTCCTCCAAATCGTTTTGAACAGACTGGAAAGCACCCTGACAAACACGGGCTTCAGGTGACTTTTCGTACTCCAAATACGATAAGATTGCCTCTGCACCCAGATAATCCTCAATGGCTACCCGCAGTTGCTCTTCCTCAGAAGGCATTAACCACTGTTCTCCACAGGCAATGATTGTCACTGATAAATCAGTAGTACTGAGAACCTGTGATACCGCATTAGCAACAGCTTCTGCATTCACCAATGCCCCAGCAAACAGGTAAGGAACTGCACGAGACAAGCGGCTACAAGTTGCCCCATTGGGAGAAGGAAGGACAATCTTCGTTCCCGACTCTAGCCCCAAGTAGGTTAGAGGCGATAGGGAAAAGCGCCCCTTTTGCGGTACATCTCTTCGATTGACAGCCGCTTCACCACCAATGCGCCGTGCAAAGGCAGCTGCATCCTCTGTTTTTCCACAGGGATATACCACACCACCTTGATGCACGGCACAGGCAACGGCTGTGGAAAAGCTAAGGGTATCCACAACAACGATAATGTCTCCTCGTTCTGCTGCCTGACGAGCACCTTGCTGTCCCCATTCGAGTTTACAGCGGTACCGATACTGGGAAAAGGGATTTGGGTTCATCTTTTCTTGTGCAATTGTTCAGGCAGCAGTCGGAATTAGAGACAAAAAACCGTTGTGCTGGAAGAGAATTAAAACTTAGAGCCAGACAACTTGCGATCGCTCTTTTACCACTTGCTCAAAAACTGCTTCCGTTTGCTGGGCAATTTTAGACCAACTGAAACGTCTCTCTAAATCTTCATACGCATTATCAATCAACCACTGAGCATAGCCAGGGTTCTTCAAGACTTCCAAAATCCCCCAAGCCAGGGAGTCAGGGTTGTTGGTGTAGGTGACAATCCCAGTCTTGGTATGCCGCACCACCTCCGGAAAACCACCAGTGTCAGAGACAACCACAGGGACACGAGCCGCAAAGCTCTCTAGGGCAACAATACCAAAGGGTTCGTAGAGACTGGGGAAAACCGCACAATCTGCGATCGTCTGGAACTTATCCAGGTTAGCATCGGACATGAAGCCCGTAAAATAGCATTTGTGACCAATCCCCAAATCCCACGCTTGCTTCTTCAAGTGGTCAGTGTTGCCACCACCGATAATCACAACCTTGGCATAGCCATGCATTTCCCACAGGACTTTCTGGGCAGCGCTAATTAGTACAGACACACCCTTTTCGTAAGTCATTCGACCCACATAGTAGAAGATTTTCTCCCCATCATCAGCAAAGCGACGGCGGAAGCTCCAGTGGTCAAATTCCGGGGTACGGTGTTTCTTTTCGGGTCGGACGCCGTTATAAATCACATCCATTTTGTCCCAAGGAGTATCTAAGGCGCGTTCTACTTCCCGCCGCATATAGTCAGTACAGACAATCACCCGCCAAGCATCATAGGCAAGCAGTTTTTCTTTGCCACAAATATAATGATGGGTTTCGTTGTAAAGACCGTTGTAACGACCAAATTCTGTGGCGTGGATGGTCGCCACCATCGGTATTTTAAAGTTATGCTTTAGTGCGATCGCTGCATCTCCCACTAGCCAATCATGGGCATGAATCAAATCAAAAGGCCCTTCTTCTAGAAGAAGTTTGCCTCCATGAAGCCCCATGCTGTCATTCAAATTCACAATCCAGTGAAAGAAGTCATGACTGGGAGCAACCGGTACTCGATGGATATGAACACCATCCACAACTTCATAAAGCGGCGCTTCTCCGAACTCCACAGTAATTAAGTGGACTTCATGCCCTAATTTAACGATTTCTGGATATAACTCCGCCACATGGCGAGCAATTCCCCCTACAATCCGGGGCGGAAATTCCCAGGCCAGTACCAATATCTTCATTGCTTCCCCAATTCCCTATACTTTACACAGGTCTACAAACTGACATATTTCTCAAATTTTATTGAATAGATGCAATTGTACTCAGCTGGCTGAAAAAAATCTTTTTGGAGTATTGACAAAAAGTCCCAAGTAAAATCCCACAGATGAATCCGGGGAACTCTTGGGATGTGACCCTTAATTTTTCCGGTGCGGCATTGCAAAGAAGGGAATAAATCACTATGAGTATTCTTTGCCGCCCAGTCTCTCTTGCCGAACTTACTACCAGCGCCCGTGCTCATCGACGCCGCTGGCAGATGGGAATTGAAGCAGCCATAATAACACACCAAGGCAAAACACTGGGGTTTATCGTCCCCCTAGAAATTTTTAACAGCTTATCTACTGAATCTGTTTGTAGGATGCCCCTGCCAGACTTACAACCTTGGCTCTTTCAAAATCGCCAAGGGTGGCTTGAAGGCATCATGGACGGACTCACACTAACTTGGCACACCAGAGAAGTACTGGGCTTTGTCCATCCACGCCACAGTATCCAGTTACCATTATCCGTGATTCAATTAGCCAAAAAGTTTTAGGGCAGCCACAGGGGCACTGCTCCTACAGGATATGGTCATTGTGATGATTACTGAATCGGTGTTTGACAGTGTCCCCGCCCCAGTCTCCAGAGAAAATAAGGGGTGTCCGTCTCCCCTCAGTCTGGAGCGCCTCGTAATGGTGTATTCCCTTTCAGGGGACATCTACTATGTTCCTTCATTACCGCCCAGCAGTAACTCGCTGGGTTTTTTTATGGGGACTGCTTGCGTGGAATTCAACCCATGTTAAAGGCTGGTTGTGAAAAAAATATGAAAATAGCGTAGCGGAAGGCAGAGGCTGACTAACTCTCCTCAAGGCAGAGATGTCTCGACGGCAACTCGATGAATACTTCAAGCTTCTATCTCCGAGATTATGCGGAATTCGATACTGGGTTTCCTGCTCATCTCGCCAAATTTTTCAGTGTTTTCCCGGTATCGCTGAAAGGTCTACTCAGTTTATAACTAATTTAACTAAACACATGCCCTTCCCGCTGGCTTGAAGACAGAAGACAGCGGGCTTTATTTTCTATTCCAGGCACCCTGAAATACTCAAGAGTAGGAGAGAGGTTTTCCACATCTCGTGAAAAGTAAGATGCAAAGTATGTGAATCTTTCGGAAAACTTTATGTCCGCCTATCTTTCATTCAGACTTATACTTGGATTATTACTGCTGAACGTTGTTCAAATTGCTGTCTCTATTCCGACAACAGCACAACCCTTGACATGGGAACCCGCTAGAAGAAATTCCAATGTTAGTGAGATAACAACTGTTAAACCCACCCTTTTCATAGCTCAACAGTCTCGCACACGCCGTATCCAGTTTGTACGCGGTGCTAGCTCAGTGGTAGTAGAAGATGCTGTAGTGCGAGGTACTAGAGATACTTATCTGGTGGGTGCTAAAGTCGGTCAGAAAATAACAGTCAGCATCACGTCTGTAGAAAATAACGCTGTTTTTGACATTGTTTCTCCCAAGCAAAAGCTTATCAAGCAAGAGGTAACTAGCTGGAGTACTAAATTGTCCGCCACAGGTGACTATCGCATCGTCGTCGGTGGAACTCGTGGGAACGCTACGTACAAGCTGCGGGTTGAAACTCAAGTAAAACAGTTAATAACTAGGTTGCCCTTGTGCTGAAAGCTATGACATGGGATTTTGGCGATCGCTCTTAACAAAGTGAGATTTCACGATGAATCAGACCAAAGACTCTGACGAAGATAACCTATTCCCCGTACATCATCACGGCGCTCATGCAGAATTCACCTCTGAGGAGATTGAAGAAATTTTACACTTTGCCGATACACATGGGATACATGGTGTAAATGAAGCTCGACTCATTGCGTTTGTTCGGGATGTCCGGGAAGCTCATCTAAGAAGAACACGAAGCAAAAGAGAGCCTATGCCTTAGCTCAGTCAAATACAATCGACTCAGGAATGAGATGGAGCAGACTGGTTGCTCAGTATATTTTGAACAAACCACTCCAGACACAGAGAACGCTGAGGGAGAAAGAAAAGGAGAGAGATGAGTTGACTCTTTCACTGCTATTGGAACGGTTTCCTCGGCGGTATGCCAATCATGACGCATGACTAGCTGATTGGCGTGATGTCCGGTACAATGCTGACGAGCAATGCGTAGAACGGGAAATAGCCCTATTAACCCTAAACGTGTAGAGGCTGTTTTGCCGATTCAGGAGTGTGGATTTGAGCATATCAGTTGTTGATCGATTACGGCTTGGAGTATCTGTCGGGGTCTCAAAAACAGTTACATCTCTGGTACGTTCGTTACGTTTGGGAGCCGCGAGTGTGTTGCCAGGGGAGGTGGCTCGTCGTCTCCAGCCGAAGGCGCTACCGCTACTGTTTCAACAAGTCAGGCGAGGGGTAATTCTCGTTGTTGGCACGAATGGTAAAACGACGACTTCTCTACTCCTGAGTACCATTCTTGAGGCTCAGGGTTGGCGAGTTGCGCACAATACGACAGGTGCGAATTTGATTAATGGCTTGGTGACAACACTACTGGAAAATACCAATTTATTGGGTCAGCTAGACGCGGACTATGCCATTTTGGAGGTAGATGAGAATATCCTGCCTCTGCTCTTACGCGATTGTCAGCCTCAGTTCATTTTGGGTTTAAACTTGTTTCGCGACCAGCTTGATCGCTACGGGGAAGTCGATACCATTAGCCGCCGCTGGCAAGAAGCGATCGCACCGCTACCAACCGACACCAGAGTTATTTTAAACGCTGATGACCCCACCCTCTCTCATCTCGGTCAGCAGCTACCCCAAAAGGTATTGTTCTTTGGTTTGAGTGAACCTGACCTATATCTGGATGAAATTCCCCATGCCGTAGACTCGATTTATTGTCCCAGTTGTGGACATCCCTTAGATTATGAGGGCGTTTATCTCTCCCATTTAGGAGATTATCGCTGTCCTAGCTGTGGGTTTACTAAGAGTCAGCTAGCGGTAGATAGTCAGGAATGGCCTCAAATTCTGATTGGCGTTTACAACAAATACAACACCCTAGCGGCGGGATTAGTGGCGCGAGAGATGGGAATTGATACCGCCGCCATCTACGGCACGATTAAAAACTTCCGTGCCGCGTTTGGACGTGCGGAAGAATTGGATGTGAACGGGAAGCATGTGCGGATTTTGTTATCCAAGAATCCGGTAGGGATGAATGAAACCATCCGCGCCGTGAGTGACATCCAAAAACAGGGTGGCGCATCAACCAAGCTATTGATACTGAATGACCGCACACCCGATGGTACGGATGTATCCTGGATTTGGGATGTGGATACCGAGAAGTTGGTGGAATTAGGGGGAACAATTATTGTCAGTGGCGATCGCGTTTATGATATGGCACTACGCCTACGCTACAGCCAAACGGAAGGGGACAATAACTTGCGACTCGTTGTCAAAGAAGATTTGCAGGAAGCGATCGCTACAGCCTTGGAACTCACCCCAGCCAATGAAACCCTCCATATTCTGCCCACTTACTCCGCCATGCTGGAAGTCAGAGGCTTGCTGACGGGTCGGAAGATTTTGTGATAGGAGATGAAGAAAGTTATTCAGAGGAATTGTGATGGTTCAATTACTCGATCAACCAATTCCAGATCAACGCATCATCCAATCTGGACGGACTTGGCAACAGTTCAAGCTGATTCAGGAAGGTTTTGCTAATTCTCCTGGGATTAAGCTCTTTTATTACAATGGGACGATTGAAATTCTGATGCCGGGACGCGAACATGAGATGTTTAGCGCAGTCATCGCGTTGTTATTGGGAATCTTCTTGGTCGAAAAGGATATCGAATTTGAACCAACCGGTTCAATGGATCAGCAGAAAGAAGGAGAAGCCTTCATTCAAGCCGATCAGTCTTACTGTATTGGAGCATCGAAACCGATTCCTGACCTATCCATTGAGGTCATCGTTACCAGCGGCGGCATTAACAAGCTGGCACGGTACAAAGCCTTGGGCGTTCCTGAAGTTTGGTTTTGGGAGGATGGGATTTTCAACATCTACCGCTTACGGGCAGAGGGCTACCAGCGCATTACTCGTAGTGAGATTCCTGAACTAATAGATTTTGACTTCAATCTTCTGACTCGCTGTGTACTAATGGCACAAACCTCCAGGTTAGAAGCCGCCAAAGCGTTCCGTCATGCCATACAGCAAATGTGAGGCAGAAAGCAGGACAATGGAGGGCAAAATCAGCAATCCAAATATAAAACAGCTAGACTCGCCATTACCAAAGAATGGTTAAACTACTCTGAGGCAATCAGGTGAGCTTGTAAGAATTAGAGAGATTAACTAAAGGCGATGAATCCCGAACAAATGGAATTGACAATCGGTTGGCTGTACCCCACCCTAATGAGTACTTACGGCGATCGCGGGAATGTCATCTGCCTCAAACAACGTGGTCAATGGCGAGGCATTAACATCCAAGTGGTGTCCCTTGACCAGCAAACTCCTGCTGAGGCGATGCATCAGGTCGATATCTTCATGGGTGGGGGTGCCCAAGACCGACAGCAGGAAATCGTCATGCGTGATTTGCGCGGGATTAAAGCGGAAACACTGCGTGAGAAACTGGAAGCAGGAACACCGGGCGTATTTACCTGCGGTGCCCCCCAACTCTTGGGTCACTACTATGAACCCGCGCTGGGGCAACGGATTGAGGGATTGGGTTTGTTAGATTTTGTCAGTAAACATCCTGGCCCCGATGCTCGCCGTTGTATTGGTAATGTGGTATTTGAGCTAACCGCTTCCCCCTTAGCCCAAGAGTTAGAGTTGATGCTAGGGACAAAGCCTGTGGTGATTGGCTTTGAAAATCATGGGGGTCGTACCTATCTAGGGAACGTCGAACCCTTGGGTCGCGTCGTAAAAGGATACGGGAATAATGGGGAAGATGGCATGGAAGGGGCATTCTATCGAAATGCGATCGCAACTTATTCTCACGGCCCCCTATTGCCCAAGAATCCGTTTGTTGCCGATTGGCTAATTCAGACGGCACTCAGGCAAAAGTATCAAACGCCTGTGTCTTTAAAGCCACTTGATGATACTCTAGCCATGCAGGCACGGGACGCGATGTTTAAACGCCTTGCGCTTCTCACCTAAGTCCAATGGCACTGACTTAAGCGCTCTCCTGCGGAATTTGCCCCCTAAATCCCCCAATTTTGGGGGACTTTGAACTCTTGCTCCCTCAGAATTGGGGGTTGGGGGGCGGATCGACTCGTTAAGTCAGTGACATTCCACCTAAGTCGAATGGCACTGACTTAAGAACTCCTCTACCTCACCAACCCACCCTTGTACACCAGAGCTTTAGTGAGGAGGTCTCTAGGTAGGCACTCCGTCCCCCAGTGGGGATTTGGGGGAACCCCCCAAGCTTGCTTTTTCCAAGAAACGACCCCTTTTCGCATAAATCAGTGACATTCCATCTAAGTCAAGAAGCCTTGCACTTTTCAAGGTAACAGCAAAGCCGCTAAACTACGGAAACGGTAGTTGCTGACAAAACGCAGCTTTTGGGTATCAGCCGCAGGGTCACCACCTCAAATTTCATGCCTCTACAAATGATTGAGCGCAATCTTTGCCATGATTAAGTATGGTTTGCCATAACGTAAATTCGCAACCAGGGCTATGACCGGAAAAGAAATCGATAGTAGTGCCACTGGCCTTCTTGTTCTCATCCTCCCCATTGCATTTTTAATCGTCCTGCTGTTCAAGGCTTGGCCTGTACTGCTGGCGTTGTTGCTTCTGAGTATTACTCTAAGGATTTGGCAGCAATACCAATGGCAGCAGTGGAGCAATCGGGTCAATCCCTACTTCAATCAGTTAATTAAAGAAAACCAAGGTTGCCTGACCGCACTAGACTTGTCAATAAAGGCCAACCTATCAGGTTCAGCAGCACGGCTATTTCTGGATAAAAAAGCCGAAGAATTTGGTGCTCAGCGCCGAGAGTACGAAGGTAAGGGTACGGTGTATTACTTTCTGACAGTAAGCTCTCTCGGCAGCCTCTTGGAGGAGAGCGAACCCCCACCTGAGCTAGAAGATGAAGATGAAGAGGATATTGCTACTCTCACCGCAGCATTACCAGCCTCAGAACTGATTGAAACGCTGACAAAGAAAGATTCACATTTTTCTCATTCTCACGGTGAGTCTTCTATCCGTGACCGACAAGAGCTTCCTGAACTCCCCATCGCAGAAGAATCTGTTTCACCTGTTGAAGTAACCACGACAGATCAGGTTGAAGCCGAGGCAGAAGAATCCGTCCCATCTGTTGAAATATCCACAACAGATCAGGTTGAAGCCAAGCTCGAACCTTTGAAACCACCGCAGTCCGAACCGACTGAATTACTCAAGGAAAATGAGTACTTATACCAAGATGCACCAACTCAAAACCAGGAAGTTTATAAAGCTCTAATCCAAGCCGAACTAGCAAAGCGGCTGGACGTTCATTCCAGTACGGTTGGGAAACGCAAATCGGATGAAGACTTCCCGGAATGGAGCCAAAGTCGAGACCCAGAAGGAATTGCTTGGGGATACAACCCAGAGACTAAAGAGTTTGTACCACTGGAAAAGATTCCAGAATTAGAGCTATAAAGAGCGCCTGTCTATTCAAGGCAGATCTAAGAGTTGTGCAAACAGTTCAGGATAACAACGAAGCTAGAAGCCTGTTCTAAATTAGCGGGTATAACTCTCAAGAAACACAAGCAATTATTGAGGATAGAGTAGGTTTTTTTGTCAGGTTATCGATGTATTTACTCTCGTTAATCCCTCGCACCTGCCCCTACAGCACTCTCATCGGTGTTTCTTCCATGTTTTGTAAAATTTCAAACGGAAGTTCCCCCATATAGATGAACTAAACAAGGGTGAAAAGCTGGCACAACGGTAACTAGAGCCATTTGTCAAAGGGGAACTTACGTTTGATTGGGCGTGGTAGTTCATTTTTTGATCAGTTAGATCGCACGTATTTGGAACTTGTGGCTTCTAGAGTTAGTGAGCGCATATCATATAGCGAGAACACCTCGATAATTTCCAGGTGCGCTTATTTGTAGATACAAAATCTGGTAATTTCTATTTAAATAGCAATTCTCCTGCTATTGATAAGGGAAGCCCTGACAAGAATTATGCCGACCCTGATGGAACGCGAAATGACATAGGAGCTTTTCCTTATAGGGCAGAACGAAACCTTTGGTGAAAAACGAACTTTCCGCCCCAATTTTGATGTAGGGAGTTTCAGAAAATAATTAACAGGCGGGTGAAAATAAATACAACGTAGGTAGGGCGGGTTTTGAACATAAGATATGGGTTCCTATCAGACATGAGCCCTCAACCCGCCTCTACAAACCCCTAGCCTCAAAGAGGAACTTTGGGTTCAAACTTTGGTTTACACCTTTTATCAGCGATTTCACTTTTTATTTAGTTCAAGCGGGATAGTTCCTTTAACTCCTCCCGATTTACGCTAACATCCTCACGCTTAGTTCTATCGGAGCGCCCCATGCCAGCCGTCAAAGCGTAACTTTGAGCCAAGAGTCGTAGCCACAGTGCCGGATTTTGTTTTTCAATCCAAGGCTGTAGACGCCGAACCAAGCTGGGAAACCAACCCCTGAATAACCCACTTACTAAGGCGTATGCCGTAAAACTTAGGTAACTGCCTAGCCAGCGAAAGATATCCCTGGCACCCGCCATCTGCCAAATCCAGGGTAAGAGGGCAGGATTTCGTCTTGCAGCCTTCAGAGCCAGCCGATTGAAGGTTAACCAGTCAAAGCGGTCTTTAATGAAATCATCGGCGACTTGGGGGGGTTCGTCAGCCAACAGCCCGAAGAAGGTATTCAGCATGGCGTTGACCCGCTGGGGCGGGAAATGACGACCGGTGGGCACCATCATGCCCTTAGAAAACAGCCAGGTGACGGAAACGTTGCTTTGATAGGCGCGAATCTGGTTTAAATCCCTAGCGCTCAGCAAATCATGCTGCAATGCTGTGTCCAAAAGGTTAGTTAAGCGAGAAAGGTTACGGACAAGAGAGCCAAAGCCCGTGAAAATGAGGGGAGACTGGAGGGAGGCAGCGTCGCCCAGAGCAATGAGTCGATCAAATGCTACAGTGCGATCGCGACTGCCTACACTAAAATGACCTGGAATATAACCAAATGTTGGTTTCTTCCACACTAGCTTTTCCACATCACATCGGCGGTACTCTGGCAGAATGGTGAAAAAATCTTCATACATCTCCAGCAAGGAACCGGGATTCTCAGGATTCACCTGATGGTAATGGAACAAATAGATCGTTAGTTCCTCATCAGCACCAGGAAACAACTCCCAAATCAGCTGACGCCCCCGTGAGATGTCCCCATGACTATTGAGAACGTCGCCGTAATCGGAATCCCAGACTTCAGGCTCAAATCCCTTGGCAATCACCGCCCCTACGGTTGGGCAGACACTATCGAACGCGCGACCTCCATTGAGCTGCCATGCGATCGGTGAAGCAGTTCCCATTGCATCTACCAACAAACGTGCCGTAGCTTGTTTATTTGTTTGGGTAGGTAGGTGTTGCAGAGTAACCACAGCTCGCTCCGGTTCAATATCTGCCCGAATAAACTCTGTCTCATCCCAGATCTCTCCCCCAGCGTTCTTGAGCTTTTCGCCACACAGCCGCAGCAGTTTCTCAGAATCAACCGCCACATTAAGTACAGTTGGCGTATGTAGGATTGCTGCTTTCAGATGCGGCGGATTGTTACCATCAAAGAACTTATTGAACCCATCAATGTATTCTCTGGCAATCAAGCCTTCAAACTCAGCCGGGGTAAATAAACCCAAATCGATTAAGCTTTGGAACTCGTCGCGGGAAATATTCCACTCCCGGTTCATCCGCCCAAACGGTAACCGCTCAATGAGCAGCACTCGATAGCCGAGCTGTGCCATGACTGCGGCATGAATCACACCCAAGGCACCACCAATATAGATAATGTCGTAAGTGGGGGTTGAAGGTTGAAGGTTTGTAGGTTGAAGGTTATATTCCGAACTTTCAACATTCAACCTTTCAACGTTCAACCTCTTAAATACCACCTGCTTGGGCTGCTGGGGATTACGGACACCTTCGCGCCACCGCTTCTCCCACCAGTAGACGCGGTTGAGGTCATATTCCCCATTGGGCATTTTCTGGAAGAAGTGTACTGTCTTCGGATAGTCAGAAGCCAACGCATTAAAGATTGATTGTTTGGATAAATCAATCAGGGGGGGTTCAGGATAGTGATAGGGGAATTGACGACGCACAGCGGCTTCAAGCTGTTGCAGAATTTTTCGTTCGCCGGGAATGGGCAAGGTTCCCCAACGAAAGGCTTTGAGGTATGTGGTTCGCTGTACTGACCATACAAATATGGAGATTTCCGGAATTGTACTGCCATCTGCTGTAGGGGTTTGATTGTCGGGTAGTACTTTGTTAAATTTCAGACGGATACCGTCAGGGGTGATAATCTTATCCCCAAGCTCGTGTTGCCAGTCCTGCTTTAACCAGGCGCAAACGGTATCTGTAGCCGATTTAGGTATTTCTACGTAGAAAAGTTCTTTCATCGTGGTGATTTCAGTGACTAATTAATTCCGAAGGAAGACGGAGGTCAGAAGGAGGCAAAATACGCTAAGCTTCCGAATACCGAATTTATTTAAGATTAGAAAAAAAACTTTACATATTTCTCATTTTTGTTAAATTAAAGGGTGCCATTGTTAACTAGCCATGAATTATCCCATCCCAGCTAACCCACAAGAAGTTGTTGCCCTGCGTCAAAAGCCCGTCGATGAAGAATTAGTGGCGGCTGCGATCGCAGGAGTGGTTCAGATTGCACGCCAACAGGGTCAGTCCCTTGACGAATTAACCGCCGAAGTTCTAGCCGAAGATGGTTGGCTCGATCCGGCGCAAAGGCGCTGGCTCAGTGACATTGTTAAGCAAGCCTGGGAAAGTCTGCCATCAGTTAAACTATCTTAATAATGCCTAAGCTGAGCAAAGAACTGATTTTAGCGTTGCCCAAATGGGCGCGAGAACATCTGTTGCCAGTGTTGTTGACTATTCGATCCGCTGGCTTCTTGTTCGCTGTCTTAGCACTTTGGTTATTTGCCACACTGGCGTATGGAATCCTCGCGAAAGAAAGCTTTACATTTGATCAGCAAATTTTACTGACTCTCAGGGAACTGCATAGACCGCTCTTGGCTGTAGTCATGCTGGGTCTGACTTACATCGGGCAGCCTATCGTTTTATTGAGTATTAGTACTGGGTTGGGAATTTGATTACTCAGGCTAGGGGAGCGATCACAAGCAACGGTTCTCATAATTGCCGCCGTTGGAGCAACGGCGTTAAACATTTTACTAAAACATCTATTTGGGCGATCGCGCCCCATGCTATGGAAACGGATAGTTGATGTGTGTCAATACAGTTTCCCCAGCGGTCATGCCATGATGTCAATAGCGAGAAGCTCCCGTTATAGCGCAAGCTTAACGGGAGAGAACGTCACCAACAGGCTATGCACAAGTTCTGTGTTCTTCTATGGGTGCCATCTGGCTAGAACCGAAGTAAAGGCCACTCAATTCTTCCAAAGAAACATCCGTCTGCGGTTGGGGATGGCGGAAGTAGGGATGGAGGGGGAGGAGTTCAGAAGGCCGACGTGCCGCAGGTGCAGCCACAATTTGCTCGATTACGGCTAGGTAATGCTTGGCGGTACACTCCCAGGTATACTCCGATAGGACACGCTGCTGACCATTTTCTTGTAACTGCTCCCACAGTTGAGTGTCACAGATAACTTGCTCTAGTCCATTGGCAATATCAGCGGGCTTCTCTGGGTCAACCAGCACAGCAGATTCTTCATCTCCCTCTCCCAGGCTTTCGCTCAAGCCCCCGTTCTGCGTACCCACCACAGGCAGACCTGCCGCCGCCGCTTCCAAGGGGCCAAGACCAAAAGGCTCGTAGAAGGATGTTAAGGCGAACACTGATCGCCGACGGCTCATCAAGCGATAGGTTGCTGCCAAGGCAGGTTGATCAGGTAAGCCAAAGGCGCTGATTTTACCCCACAAGTCGTTTTCTTTTACCACCTCACGGATGGGGACTAAGACCTCTTGTTCGGTTCGGTCGTCGCTGGCTTCCTCATGCAGGGGATTGTCTAGTCCCGGCGTAATCAGCAGCAGATTTGCCCGTTCCTGTAACGTCTGACTCAGGGCGAAAGCTTGCACCAGACCCAATATATTCTTCTTGGGAGCTAATCGGCTGCTTGCCAAGATCACAGGCAAATCCCGCCTATCCTCAGTAATATCCCGTGCTAATCGCTCTATTACTAGCTGATACGTAGCGTCCTCATTGTGGGAACGAGCTTCGGAACCGAAGATTAATGAGTCTACTCCCGGCGCAATGACAGCAAAGCGAGATTTGTTGAAAACGTCTACCGCCCCCCGATAGGCGATATGAGAGTACTGTTCAAAGCGTTCTTGTCGCGTGCTGGTGATGTTAACTGCCGAGCGATTCATACTCAGGCGTTCGGCAATGAGGCGGCGACCAAAATGCAGTTGCTCGTCCATCTCTGCCAGATTCTCTGGGGTGACTTGCCGTTGATCCATCTTCTGAGCACCGAGGGAATGACCGGTGAAGGTGAAGGGTACACCGGTTTCATCTTCAATTAAAACGCCGCATACTCCTCCATCACCATAGTGGGTGGTCATGGCGTCGGGTAAGCCACCCTGCTCTCGATAAAATTTCAGGATGTTGGGCACCCAGTCAGTGACTAGATGAGGCCATAGCAATTCTTTGCAGAGGAATTCTTTGGGTCCAGCAGGCAAGCGAATGATGCGAACATTATCCACGCCGGGATAAGTATCAAATGAAGCGGCAAACTCAGGCCAGTCGGGATCGATGATTTGGCGTGTGATAATATCTATTTGATGACCCTTTTTAGCCATTTCTAGAGCCAGTTGCTTGACGTAGGTCAGCTGACCACCGAAATCGGCATGTTCTGATAGGTGACTATCGCCGGAGTCGAAGTTGCCTTGAGGGTTAAGAAATCCAATATGCATTGCTTGATTCCTAATACGACTTCATTTGAGTTGAGGCTTTTGGCTCAAGACAGCACTAGAATGGCTTGGCGAGTATATCCTGACCCGCAAAGACCTGTGCGATAGCGAAGCGCTGCTGCGTTCGCCCTACAGCCCTTCGGGCATCCTTCGGCAGGCGTTGCCGAAGCGTCGCGCAGATCGCATACAATTTCACAAGAGTTCACAAGAGAGCGATCGGCGGATTGCAGCAGGGCAACGCTCTCGCTATCAAAAAATATCTCAGAACACGATTCTGTGTTCCTTGAGGAATTCGCTCACCTGGATCGAGGCATTTTCCTAATGCTTAGGTTAATCGTTACCGGAACTAACTCACCTGTACCGAATGATATAAAGCGATCGCCCTGCTAACCCGAAGCAGCTATAGCTTCGGATGTACAAGTCTCAAGAGCCGCCGACTGGAGGTAAGTGCGCGATCGGGTAGCAGTTTTACCCTCGCTATAATTGGTACATTGGCAATAACAACTTCTCTTCTATCTCTTGCTGCACTTTCGGTGTCATCTGACTCGTACTTTTGAGACACTCCACTAGCAACTTGTTGGCATTGTTATATTGCTCTAACAACAGCTGCGCCGCTTCGCTCAAGTGCCATTCATGACCGATATTGCGCTGCTCAATCATCAGCGTTCTTAATTGAGATGCCCAAGATTGACCATTCAGTTTCCACCATTGCTTAAGACTTTCTAAGTCTTGTTCTGGGTTAGGTAACTGATTCTTTAGTTGCCGGAGTAAGTCACTTATTGGTTTAGTCCTGATTAAGTGATCAAGGTCAAGGGCAAGGTGAAGGGCTGTAAGTCGGTTATGGATTAAGTCTAGCGTTAGAGTTTGGGTAACCGCCAAAGCGTGAATCAGAGCTAAATCCAGAGCGAGTTCACCCTCCACTTCATTCGCAATGCTGCGATCAATCGCCAATGCTAAAGCCTGATCGCGAGCAAGCCGATGTTCCGTAGGAAGAGCAAGGGTTAAGTAGAAGGCACGAACAGCAGCAGGTTTATAGGGTGTTTTTACTTCCAAGGATTTCTGCATCACCCAGTTGAGGAGGAGTTGCAATGTTTCCCTTGCCGTCAGGCTGTCGGGAGCTAGGTTCGCCGCTGATGCACCCGTCGGCTCTAACCGCTCACTTCGCTCTGTCGCTAGCACCGTGCTAACCAGGATTTGTGGCGCAGATACTAAGGCATCGACTTGTTGCTTCATTAGCTGCAACAGTTCATCGGCATCGAGCAACATCTGTGCTGTCAGTAAATATACTTCCCGCCAGCGTTTTTCTGTCAGATGCCTCACCAACTGTTGCAGTGATAGATGAGTGCCAGCAACAATAGCTCTCGCCGTAAAATACTCTTGAAACGTCAGATGAGAGAATGAATAAATTCCCCGTGCTCGCTCTACCAATAGTCCATGCTGCGCCTCGATCGCCTTGAGGACAACAGCACTATCGAGTTCTAGGGCAGACTCATCAATCTGAGCGGGCAATAATGTGCGTAAATAATCGGCAATTAGGTGCTGGAGGGTATTTTCTTCAAAGAAATATTCTCCTTTGGAAAAGCTAATGGCGGCTAGCTGACTGAGTAACTGAAGCTTGTGGGGCAAGGATAAATTCCGATAAATCTCATCTCGCTTAATACCCCTAGCTTCATCCCAGCGAATTAAGAGTAAGTCAAGTCCTTGTTTATAAAGGTCAGAGCGTCTGAGGGGGAAATCCGCCTTGGCTTGGAACACCAGGCAGCTGAGATTGAGCAAGACCGGTGTTGTCGCTAGTTCTCTGATTTGCTGATTTTCTGGAAGCGCCAGCTGTTCGAGAAATAGGGATGCTTTTTGCAGTCCAGATTTCGGTGAGTTCCTCGCAACCGCCACAAACCATTTTTTGGCGAAGGCTTCAATTTGCAGGGGTTTAAAGTCCGCTATTTCAACCTCGGTAAATCCTCGAAATCTGTACTCTTGAGCCGCAATTCGGCAAGTGATAACGAGCTGATTTTTGTAATACTTGTCAGAGAGCTTACGAATGTGTTTAATCACCTCATTACTGGCTGCTTCAGGTACCTCATCCAAGCCGTCCAGCAAAATCAAAAGTCTGCCTTGAGAGAGTAGGGTTTCAACTTCTTGCTCAGCGACTTCCGAACGGTAAAAGTCTTGATTAATATAGTCCAATAAGCTGATATCTCCTTCGTCGAGAGCATCTTCCGCGAAGTTCTTCAGCACAATGAATACGGGGATAAGATGGGCTTGAAAATGGCCTTGATTGCACTGAACAGCAAGATATTGTAAGAAAGTGGTTTTACCGGCTCCGGGTTTACCGAGTACCATCAGCTTGGTGTATCGCTCAACCGCTTTCAGCCCTGCTACTCCTTCGGCACGAACCTTACCCAAGTTTAGGCGATCGAATTCTTCCGGTTGAAAGCCTTGCAAATCAGAAATTTCTATCCATCGTTGGCTCGTAATTTCTTCAAGAATATTGACATCTACATAAAGATCTTCTATCTCAACGGGTCGTGCAATATCCAGTAAGCGAAGGGTGCCACACTGGTCTTGAATTTGGTCGTAGCGTTCTTGCCGTACCTTGGTCACTAAAACGTCAAGTTCGCTCTGGCTTTCTTGAATTTTTGGGTCTACTTCTGATTCAACATCAGGCGGTATAGCGGCAATCTCTTCAAAGTTCAGGTCTAGTCGAAAGCAAATTTCGCTAAAGACATTGCGAGCGATGGGTTTACCGGAAAAAAATTTCCAGATGGGTTGGCGAGTTTCTAAGCCAACTTCCGCAGCCAGATATTCCTGCGTCCATCCCTTGCGCAGAAAAGCTTGTTTCGCTTTTTTGATGCCCTCTGGTGATGCCTGAAGCGATCGCCTTGCCATAAACTCATTCCAAACCCTTTTTTCATTATGCGTTTGCCGTCAACGTATACGTAAAGTCACACACCAGCGCAAACGCGATCGCAAACATCTGACCCTCATACTGATTTTAAGAAAGCTTCAAACGCCACCTCTAACGTTTACCTATGAACCCTCGGACTCTGAAAATTCTATTGGAAGCGATCGCTGTTACTGCCTGCATCTTTGTCGCCGTCGGGCAACAGTCTGAAACTCGAATCACTTCTACAGCAACAAGGAATACATTCCAAAAAGGCTTAAATAGGGATCAGACGTTACTGGTTGGACAAACCCCAACTACGTTTTGTGAAAAAGCATTTACAACTGATTGTGGCACAGATGAGATCGTTGAGGAGTAACCCCAAGAAAGAAACTTGCCACCTATCAAGGGATAGAGGTGATATCAGCACCTGTTATGTCAGCTTAGTCTTGTCAGGGGCATTGATCGAATGCACAACTGTGAAAAAAGTTGAGGTTCAGTCTCATGCTTCAAGCCTGTTTACAGCAGTCCTGGCCTCAGGATAAACCGATTGCCCAAATCGTTTTTCCTCAATTCATACCCAGCAGCCTTGGGAATTTAGCAGCGCAATGGGTGATGTTACCAAAGCAGGATATTCTACATCATCTATATAGCAAGCCCTTCAAGCAATTTTTCTTTATCGAGTCGCCCTACCCCCTGTTGCTCTGGATTACAGCACTTCATAACCCGGAGCATGGTACTCAGTGGCTTCCTTGTTATTTGGACTTAAAAGACCCAAAAAGCCTGGAGATTGCTCAACGTCTAGCCAAAATGAGCTACTACCGACTGCTGCTGTTTTGCACCGAGGAACCCCAACGCTGTGCCCAAGTCATGACAGCAACTCTCAGCTCCAGCCAATGCCAACGTTTACAAGAATGGAGTGACAAAAGTCAGGCCATTCAGCCACAAGGCCGGCCTGTTGAAAGCAGGCAGTTACTTAAGGTTGAGTTTGAAAAGCTAAAATCTGAATTTCCAGGACAGCGTGAGTGCAATAATCCGAATCTTGCATGGGCGATTTAGAGCGGATTGGCTTGAAATCTTCAACCTTAACGGCTTGCTGCTTCTTGTTTCTGGTGCCTGGAATGTCCAGCCTTACCCAAGGTAGTCCACTGGCACAAACCTCAATGGCTGGCCTCTGCCCCCGATACCCTCCCAAGACCAGGCCAGACCATCAGGGTCACGTTGGCGACTCCATTGAGCAAAGTTTTCCTTGTCCCCCTGTTTGCGCTGTTTCTCGATCGCCTTATCAGAGCAACCGAGGCGCTTGGCAAGACCTGACTGTGTGAGAGGGACGGCGAGCTGTTGTGGGGTTGGCAGTTCTGGTATCGATTGGCGATCGGTGTTGATATCTCTCGATTCAGCCAGAGATTCTTCTGTGATTGATTCGCTATCATCGAGATACTCTAGTGCTGATATCGAGCTAACAGCGTATCCGATATCTCCAACGCCTTCGAGGTCGGCAAGTCTTACATTGAGGTCTTGGAGCGTCAGCGCAATTGAATTGACGTCGCTTTCTACCCTCTCCAGTCGCTCAGTAAAATGCGATATCGCGAGCGACATCTCCGCAATATCAACAGCCGTACCTTCGCCATCTTGCTCGGATTCGATTCTATCCAGCCGTTCGGTGAGTCTTGATATCGCTTCCGAAACACTCTCAGTTTCGCTATCACTACCGCGCTCAATATTCGCTATCAGTTTAGTCACGCCTTCTAGGACGGCTTGGGTGCGTCCCTGTCGGTGAAGTCGCACTAACTCCCTTACACCGTCGATTAAAGGCGCAGGTACGCGAATCATGACACTTTTTGGGTCATCAGGCATAGCTAATATCGAAGACTTCGCTGGGTGATCTCAGCATAGGGTGAAACTCCATAAAAACTGAGCTATTCGCAATAGAGTAAACTATTAGTCAATAAATGTCTTACTCAGCAAGGTGTTCATTGCTCTTACCCACCTATCACAATTGTTTTGGATCGTATTCCATAAAACCGCTCTTTGTTGAGTATAGACTTTGGAAGGTTCGGCAGTAATGCACTTCGTGTAGAGTCGGTTAATAGCCAGAAAATGAATATTCGCATTGGCAACGGTTACGATATCCATAAACTAGTTACAGGACGTCCATTGATTTTGGGTGGCGTGGAGATTGCTCACGAGGTGGGGTTGCTCGGTCACAGTGATGCCGACGTTTTAACCCACGCCATCATGGACGCCATGCTGGGCGCGTTGAGTTTAGGGGATATTGGTCATTACTTCCCCCCAACAGATCCCAAGTGGGCAGGAGCAGATAGTTTGGTTTTATTGAGTCAGGTCAATCAATTGGTACTCTCGGCAGGCTGGCGAATTGGGAATATTGATTCTGTGGTGGTAGCAGAGCGCCCGAAGCTAAAACCCCACCTGAAGGCTATGCGCGATCGCCTCAGCTCTACACTAGAATTAAAACCCGACCAAATCAGCATCAAGGCAACCACAAATGAGAAGTTAGGGCCAGTGGGACGAGAAGAAGGAATTGCTGCCTATGCAGTAACGTTACTGGTGGGTAGTTAAGCTGAGTTTATTGCTCATAAAGATTGTCATCTTTTCATAGTTATCTTGCAAAGGATAACTGAGAAAACTCGCATAAATACTTGTCAAGGCCGCTAACTTGTGGTAGGTCAGAATGTTCATATTTCAATACAAAATTTGTGTCTTGGAGCCTAGATCTTTTTACTTTGTCTCTGCTGAGGTTTGCTGGGGATTTCTATTACAAACTCAGCGCCTTGTCCGGGTGTTGAATTACACCGCAGATAACCTCTGTGTTTCTCAACAATGATCTGGTAGCTGATGGCTAACCCCAAACCTGTTCCTTTACCCACCGCCTTGGTGGTAAAAAATGGGTCAAATAGCTGCTGCTGTGTCTGTAGCGTCATTCCAATCCCATTATCGGCGATACGAATAAAGACGTGAGTAGGCGAAATAGTAGCGGAGTGAATGGATGAACGGAGATTTGGGGAGGACGTGAGGGGGGGTGGGAAGCCATTGGCTGGAGAATGCCCCGTGTCTTCTTCCCCTTCTCTTCTCTCCTCCTCGATGATACCCGTGGTAATCGTGATAGTTGGTGGGGGATAAGTGACGGCTTCCTCCTGAGTACTATCCGCCTCTGAAGACTGACGTCTGCTTTTTTCATCTAAAGCATCGATCGCATTCGTCAGCAGATTCATAAATACCTGATTCAGCTGTCCCGGATAACATTCCACTAAGGGTAAGTCCCCATACTCTTTAATCACTGAGATAGCGGCGTAACCAGGCTTTCCTTTGAGCCGATTTTGGAGAATCATCAAGGTACTCTCAAGCCCTGAGTGAATGTCTACCTCTTTGCTTTCCGACTCATCTAAGCGGGAGAATGTCCGTAGCGATCGCACGATCTCCCGAATCCGATCTGCACCTATCTTCATCGACTCCTGAAGTTGGCTAAGGTCGGTAACCAGGAAATCCAAGTCAATGGCTTCTATATGCTCTTGAATCATCCGTAGAGGCTGAGGATAGGCAGCACGATAAAGTTCCACTAAACTCAAGAGGTCTTGAAAATACGATTGAGCATGGATTAGATTCCCGTAAATGAAGTTAACTGGATTGTTAATTTCGTGAGCAACACCCGCAACCAGCTGACCCAGACTCGACATTTTTTCGCTTTGAATCAATTGAGCTTGGGTACTTTGTAACTTGCGCAGGGTTTGTTGCAATTGTGTCGCTTTTTCTTGAGCTTCCTGAGTTGCCCTGCGACTAGCGGCATAAAGCTCAGCCTGTTTAATCGCGATCAGAAGTTGAGCCTTTACCGCTTGCAGAAGTTCCAATTCCCAATCTGTCCAAGGTCGAGCCTCTTGAGTTTGAATACAGTTGATCACACCGATCGTCCCTGAGGGCGTCTGCATGGGCAGAGACAACACGGAGTTACAGCTGAGGGAACGAATAAACGATTGAAAAATTGGCTCGCTAACCGCCTCGACATCATCGATCCGGAGAATTTCCAGATTCAGCAATTGTTGATGGAGCGGCCCCATCAGATCGACTGGATAGCGACCCGTGCCAGGGGGACAATCAAGAGTTCGAGCTTCCTTAACAACTTCCCAATAGGAGCGACGCTCATCAGCATGATACCAAGCAAACTGGCAGCGATCAATTTGCAGCAAGTGGCGGATTTCCCGGACGGCGGTTTCGAGAATCGTGTTCAAGTCAAGAGATCTGCGAATTTGATGAGACAGGCGATTCAGCAGTTCTTCCCGCTGCGCTCGCTGTCGTAACTTGGCTTCCGAGTCTCGCAGGGCAGCTTCAGCTGCTTTACGGGCACTGATGTCTTGGACAACACACAGGAAGTACTGGGGAAGGACGCTAGTACGTCCCGCTACGCTATTGCCTTGGAGGGTATACACCAGCGACGCGGTAATTTCTACCCAAATCGACTCGCCATCTTGGCGAAGGCAGCGCTTTTCCAGGGAGTAGGTTTCAATTTCACCAATTAAGAGCGATCGCCAATACTTCTGATTGACCGACCGATCATCCGGATGGGTAACGTCTTGGAGTGTTCGTTCTAGCAACTCCTCACGGGTATAGCCAACAATATCACAAAACTTTTGGTTAACTCGGACAAAGGAGCCGTCTAGTTCGGCATGAGTAATGCCAACAGCGGCTTGCTCAAAGGTGGCACGAAACCGTTCTTCACTCTCACGTAAGGCTGCCCCAATTTGTTTACGCTTGGTGATATCAATAAAGGAAGCGACTGCTGCATAGGGAGTGGTTTCGTTAGGGCGAAACAGGGGTTGTGAATTGAGACTGAGCCAAGTTAGGGTGCTGTCAGGTCTGTAAATGCCGATGATTACATCGGTAAAACACTGCCCAGTCCGCAGCGTCAAATTGAGCGGATGTTCTTCCCTAGGGATCGGCTCACCGTCTTCTGTAACGATCAGGCCGTGTGAGTCAATCAGCGTCCGTCCCATCAGCTGCTCTACCGATACACCTAGGATGCGTTCGGCAGCCGCATTACAGGTGCGAATGATTCCATTGGCATCTTGTAGAATAATTCCCTCTGCCATTGCCGCAATCAAAGAGCGATACCGTTCTTCTGATTCCTGCTGCAACGCTTGTGCCTGTTGGCGCTCTGTAATCTCCTGTTGTAGCTGCTTGAGCGTATTCGAGAGAGAGGCTGTGCCCCAAATTCCTTGTGTAGCTGTTTCTCTGAGCCGACAATAAGCCTTTGCGCTTTCGTAACTGGCTTTTTCAGGGATGGATTGACTCTCTAGGAACTCGGTGAACATCATAATTCCACCAATTTCACCGTTATGGGTTCGCCAAGGCTGGATTTCCCACTTAACTCTTTGCCGAGAGCCGTCAGGTTTGATGAAATAATCTGAGTCGCTTCGCTGACTTTGCCCAGCTAAGCACAAGGCAAAAATTTCCCGCCATCGGTCAAGGGGGTGAAGGGATGTAGGGATAAGCGGAGCTTTTGTGATAGGGTAACGGGATGGTTTCTGAGGGTGTACCGGTGACCTGAGCGTTTTAGAAAAAGTAGAAGGGGAAACGAATGCTTTTCTGCGCTCAGCAAAAAGCAGTGGAAATACTGTGTAATGTTCGCAACCAACAATGTCTTGGTTCTCCAGAGCATAATCTGTCAGCCACCGACGCGATGTGAGCAAGTAGCGCAGTTCGCGATCGAGCATCGCTACAGCGGCAGGCGTGTGTTCTATAAACGCAGAATATAACTCTAAATTAGCTAAGACAGCTGGTTGACCTTCTGGGTGCATTCATCAAACGCTCAATTGTAGACAATTTAGCCCTGAATATTTATTTCATTGGAGGAATTAGGGTAAAATATCACATCTGCTCAGAGTTTTATAGTTAAAATTTAATTTTAATAAAAAACCTGAAACGCTATACTAATGAGTCAATTAGCTATTAAAGAATGTATAAAGTTCAAAAACCCATCCTTTGAGAAACTTGATCTGTAAAAGATTACTACATTGAGTCATCAGTTCATAAAATTAATTAGTAACTTTAATATCTCTGAAGAAAGAATTAATTGAGCTTGCTGCTCATCTAGAAAATAGGTTGAGATTTAATTTTATTCTCTACTAATAGGAAAATAGGTTGAAGGTTAAAGGTTAGGAGAGTTAAGCATCAAATCATGACTGACTTATCTATGAGTGACTCCGCTTCGGCGATCACAAATCGGTACGAAGTAGCGTCCAGCGCCAAAAATACTAGTAATTGGTCAACGCTACTGCAACAGCTCCTCGATCAGCAATCTTTATCCAGGGAACAGGCATCACATCTGATGCAGGGATGGCTCAATGAAAGAATTCCAGAGGTTTTATCGGGTGCGATTCTCGCCACCATCCAAGCTAAAGGGGTGTCAGCAGAAGAACTAGCAGGGATGGCTCAGGTTTTACAATCTCAATCATTACAGAAAATCGCGATCAAACACGAAACCCCAGTCATTGATACCTGTGGTACGGGTGGGGATGGAGCCTCAACGTTTAATATCTCTACAGCTGTAGCCTTTGTCGCCGCTGCTGCGGGTGTTCGGGTTGCTAAGCACGGGAATCGCTCGGCTTCTAGCAAAGTGGGTTCAGCGGATGTCTTGGAAGCACTGGGCGTTAACTTATCAGCCGAGACACAGAAGGTTCACGCCGCCCTGGATGAAGTGGGCATAACGTTTTTGTTTGCGCGGGGTTGGCACCCAGCGTTAAAGGTGGTGGCACCCCTGCGGCAAACCCTGAAGGTGCGGACAGTATTTAACCTGTTGGGGCCTCTCGTCAATCCGTTGCGTCCTACGGGTCAAATCATTGGGGTGTGTGACCCGTATCTGGTGACAACCATTGCTCATGCTTTACGCCAGATGGGCACCCCAAATGCGATCGCACTGCATGGACGGGAAAAACTTGATGAGGCAGGATTGGCAGACGAAACGGACTTGGCATTACTATCCAATGGTGAGGTACGACTCTCAACCCTCAATCCTCAACAGGTAGGCTTAACACCAGCGCCCACAGGCGCACTACGAGGGGGGGGTGTAGAGGAAAATGCCACGATTTTGCGCAATGTCTTACAGGGGAAAGGAACACCCGCACAGCAGGATGCTGTGGCGTTGAATGCCTCATTAGCCCTTCAGGTAGGCGGCGTTATCCCAATGGAAGACCATAAGGCTGGCATAGAGATCGCGAGGAATGTCATGCTAAGCGGTGCCGCTTGGTCCAAGCTAGAGCAGTTAGTACAGTTTTTAGCTGAAACAGCAGAAGCCCCACGCTGAATTTAGAGGGGGATTTATCGAGGCGCAACCGAGTACCCCCAATAAATCAGCGTGGGACGGCGCGTAAAGCGGCGAAGTAATTCGCCGCATGCTGCCTTATGAATGCGCGGCTGACGTAGGCACGGAGTCAGCCAATAGATGTAGAGGAAACTCATCCTTGGTACGGCGAAATCTATTCGCAAGTTCTTCAGGATGTAGTCAAGCGAGTCAAGGTAACGTTTGACCGTTTCTTGAAAGCCTCCAACTAGCGCGGTACAGGGCGCAAGTTATAGATGAAAGAAACACAAAAGTCATCATCAGCGAGCGGCAGCGATTGCCTACCACCACTACCACCAAAGGAAATGTAGTTTCCAATCAGGCTGGAGATATCTCAG